>JAGBHF010000012.1 GCA_017935645.1 Bacteroidaceae bacterium
AAATTCTTCTCAATCTTCTCCAACAATACGTCCACTTGTTCGCGGGTGTGAGTAGCCATGAACGAGATGCGGATGAGTGTATCGTGGGGAGGAACGGCGGGCGAAACAACGGGGTTGACGAAGATGCCGTCGTCGAGCAACATGCGTGTTACAAGGAAGGTCTTGTCGTTGTCGCGCACATAAAGAGGAATGATAGGTGTGCAAGTATTACCAATCTCACAACCCATGTTGCGGAAACCTTCGAGTGCATAGTTGGTTACATCCCACAAGCGGTCGAAACGCTCGGGCTCGCTCTCCATGATGTCGAGTGCTGCATTGGCGGCAGCTGTTGAGGCAGGAGTGATACTTGCCGAGAAGATGTAAGAACGAGAGTTGTGACGGAGGTAGTTGGCTGTAACTTCATCGGTTGCGATGAAACCACCCAATGATGCAAACGACTTACTGAATGTACCCATGATGAGGTCTACATCCTTGGTAACACCAAAGTGGTCGCATACACCACGACCGTTGCGGCCAAATACACCGAAACCGTGAGCTTCGTCGACCATGAGTGCAGCGTTGTATTTTTTACACAACTCCACCATAGTGGGCAGGTTGGCAACGTCGCCTTCCATCGAGAATACACCATCGGTAACAACAAGTTTAACCGCATCGGGTTCGCACATTTTGAGGCGTTGCTCAAGCTCAAACATGTCGTTGTGACGATATTTCAATCGCTTAGAGAACGAAAGACGGAATCCGTCGACAATTGAGGCGTGATCCGACTCGTCAGTGATGATATAGTCCTCACGACCGGTAAGGCAAGATACTACACCGAGATTTACTTGGAAACCTGTTGAGTAGATGAGGGCATCATCTTTTCCTACAAACTTGGCAAGACGCTTCTCGAGTTGTGTGTGAATATCAAGTGTACCATTCAAAAATCTTGAGCCGGCACAACCGGTACCATATTTCTTGGTGGCTTTGATGGCAGCCTCTTTAATTTTGGGGTGATTGGTCAGTCCTAAATAACTATTAGAACCAAACATTAACACTTTTTTACCATTAATTTTGACCTCTGTATCTTGGTCGCTTGTTATCTCACGAAAATAAGGGTAAACACCCTTAGCCTTAGCAATTTGCGGAGCATCATAACGTGAGAGTTTGGTTTGCAATAACTTCATATTCTTTTATTTTTATCCAACATCACGATATTGGAAAGATGTTATCAAACATTAATACAGTTTGCAAAGTTAGCAGATTTCTTGTTGTTTGACAAATTATAGCATGCTTTTTTTATTATATATTTTTAACATCCTATCTACAGTATACTGCAGCGTTTATTCTTCCTAAATTTTTATTTCGAAATAGTGTTATGTGAAAAAAAATTACGAACTTTGTGCTCATTATATAATAAAACGAAAACAATCATGCAATTTACAGCTGAACAGATAGCCTCGTTTCTTGGAGGCGAAATAGTTGGTGATGCAAAGGTGAGTGTAAGCAATCTGGCCAAGATTGAAGAAGGTACTACCGGTACAATTACATTCTTGTCTAATCCTCTATATACACAATATATCTACACAACACAAGCAAGTATCGCTCTTGTACGTCGTGACTTTGAGCCCGAAAAGCCTGTTACGCCTACTCTCATTAAGGTTGACGACCCCTATACTTCTCTTACCCGCTTGTTGGAGCTTGTAGAGCAGGCTCGTGGGCAGAAAAGTGGCGTTGAAGAGCCTACGCACATAGCCCTCTCAGCACAAGTGGCCGATGATGCGTATGTGGGTGCATTTACCTACATAGGCGAGCGTGCTGTGGTGGGAAAGGGTTGCAAACTGTACCCTCAAGTGTACATTGGCGATGATGTGGTGATAGGAAACAATGTAACGTTGTATCCCGGTGTAAAGATATATCACGGATGCCGCATTGGTAACAACTGTATCGTGCATGCCGGCTCGGTGATTGGTTCCGATGGTTTTGGTTTTGCGCCACAAGCCGATGGCTCTTACAAGAAGATACCCCAGATAGGTATTGTTATCCTCGAAGATGATGTCGAATTGGGTGCTAATACCACTATCGACCGTGCCACAATGGGTGCTACTATCATACGCCGTGGTGTGAAACTTGACAATCTGGTGCAGATAGCACATAACGTCGAGGTGGGCGAAAATACGGTTATGGCAGCTCAGGTAGGTATTGCCGGTTCGACCAAGATAGGCTCACAATGTATGTTTGGCGGACAAGTAGGTGTAGCCGGACATCGCCATGTGGGCAATCGTGTTGTTATTGGTGCACAATCGGGTATACCCAATGATGTGAAAGATAATATGGAGCTGATGGGCTATCCGGCAGTTCCCAAGGTAGAGTTTGCTCGTCAAACAGTCCACATCAAACGCCTCGCTCAACTCAACCAGACTGTCAAGGAGTTACAACAACAGATAAACGAGTTGAAAAAGCATATACAAGATTGAGTATAAACACGATAATATAGATTTTACATTACAACAAAAGATAATGATTATGAAACAAAGAACGCTGAAAGAGAGTTTCTCAATAAGTGGTAAGGGATTGCATACCGGATTGAAGGTAACAGCAACATTCCTGCCTGCACCCGAAAATACAGGTTATAAAGTTCAACGCATAGACCTCCCCGAACAACCCATTATTGATGCGGTTGCCGAGAATGTTATAGAGACAAGTCGCGGCACCGTAATAGGTCGAGGCGATGTACGCATCAGTACCATCGAGCATGCTATGGCAGCACTCTATTGTGCCGATATTGACAACTGTCTTATCCAAGTTGATGCTCCCGAGTTGCCTATTCTCGAAGGCAGTGCCTTGCTCTATGCCGAGGAGATTGAGCGTGTAGGCGTTGTTGAACAAAAAGCCGAGAAGGATTATTTCGTGATCAAATCAAAGATTGAAGTGGTCGACGAGGCTACCGGTAGTTCTATCATTGTGCTACCCGATGATGAGTTCAGTGTCAATGTCATGGTATCTTACAACTCGCCCATCCTTACCAATCAATATGCCGCCTTGGAGCGTATTTCGGACTTTAAGACCGAATTTGCTGCTTGTCGCACATTTGTCTTTGTGCGTGAGATAGAGCCTCTGTTGAAGAACAACCTCATTAAAGGTGGCGACCTTGACAATGCCATCGTCATATATGACCAAGAGATGGAGCAAGCCGAGCTTGACCGTATAGCCGACACATTGGGCGTAGAGCATAAGCCTGCCAATCAACTTGGTTATATCAACAACAAGCCTCTTGTGTTTGACAATGAGCCTGCACGACACAAATTGCTCGATATCTTGGGCGATATAGCACTTGCCGGTCGTCCTATTCGTGGTCGCATCATCGCTACCCGCCCCGGACACACCATCAACAACAAATTTGCACGCATCTTGCGTCGCGAAATCGGCCGTCAGGATTTGCAAGCTCCTTCGTACGACCCCAATAAGGTGCCTTTGATGGATACCAACAAAATACGCACATTGTTGCCTCACCGCTACCCCTTCTTGTTGGTAGACAAGGTGATAGATATGGGTGAGAAGCATGTGGTAGGTGTTAAGAATGTGTCGGGTAACGAGCCTTTCTTCCAAGGTCACTTCCCCCAAGAGCCTGTTATGCCGGGTGTTCTCATTGTTGAGGCAATGGCGCAAACAGGTGGTCTCCTTGTGTTGAGTTCGGTTGACGAGCCCGAGCGTTATTCGACTTATTTCATGAAGATAGACAATGTTAAGTTCCGCCAAAAGGTGGTCCCCGGCGATACACTTATCTTCCACTTGTCGCTCATCAGCGAGATGCGTCGAGGATGTGCCTACATGAAGGGTTATGCCTTCGTAGGTGAGAAGATTGTTGCCGAGGCTGAGTTTATGGCACAGATTATTAAGAATAAATAATATCGCATATACCTGACATGGAGAATTTTTCATACGTACATCCCGATGCCAAGATAGGAAAGGATGTAACCATAAGTCCTTTTGTGACAATATATGAGGATGTTGTGATTGGTGATGGTACATATATTCATCCGCACGTAACCCTATATCCCGGTGCGCGAATTGGTAAGAATTGTAAGATATTTCCCGGTGTAACCGTAGCTGCCGAGCCCCAAGACCTCAAGTTCAAGGGCGAATATACTACAGCCGAGATAGGTGACAACACCACCTTGCGCGAGTGTGTTACCGTACACCGTGGTACTGCTTCAAAGGGTCGTACTATAGTAGGCAATAACTGTCTGTTAATGGCGTATTGCCATGTTGCACACGACTGCGAGTTGGGCAACAACCTCATCATTTCCAACGCAACACAACTGGCCGGCGAGGTGGTTATCGACGATAACACTGTAATAGGTGGTGGTACATTGGTACACCAGTTTACACATATCGGTTCGTATGTGATGATACAAGGAGGTACACCTGTCAACAAGGACGTTCCGCCCTATGTGATGGCTGCTCGTTCGCCCATTTCGTTTGTGGGTCTTAACATTGTAGGATTGCGTCGCCGTGGCTTCACCAACGAGCAGATAGCAACCTTGCAAGACATCTATCGTCGCATCTTCAACTCCGATAGTAACATGACCGATGCCCTTAATGCCATAGAGGCTGAGTTGCCGGCATCACCCGAGCGTGATTATGTGCTCAACTTTATTCGTAGCTCGTCGCGAGGAGTCATTAAAGGTGTGCAATAACCTGCTATTGAAAGTCTTTATTATAAATCGAGCAAGGCGATGGCGCTTTGCTCGATTGTTTTTTAAATAATTAATGTAAATATGTGCGTCTAATGGTGCGATTACTTGCAAAAGTGACGAATAAAACCGATATTTGCAGAAAGAAAATAAAAACTATAACACTATGGATATAAATATTACCGACAAAATCAGATATATCGGTGTAGATGATACTGATATAGACCTCTTTGAGAGCCAATATGTAGTGCCTAACGGCATATCGTACAACTCATATCTTATTCTTGATGAGAAAGTTGCCATCATGGATACGGTAGACTATCGCAAGCGCGATGAGTGGTTTGCCAATCTCGATGCAGCTTTGGAGGGTCGCACTCCCGACTATTTGATAGTGCAACACATGGAGCCCGACCATGCAGGTAGCATTGCTGATACAGTAGCTCGCTATCCCGATATTAAAATTGTGGCCTCGACCCGTGCAGTGGGTATGTTGCCACAATTCTTTGAAGATACCGATTTCAGCCACAATACTATTGGGGTGAAAGAGGGTGATACACTCGAGTTGGGTACGCACACTTTGCAATTCTTTATGGCGCCTATGGTACACTGGCCCGAGGTAATGGTTACTTATGACCAAGCCGATAAAGTACTCTTTGCTGCCGATGGTTTTGGCAAGTTCGGTGCATTGAGCCACGAGGAAGATTGGGCATGCGAAGCTCGTCGTTATTACTTCAACATCTGCGGTAAGTATGGAGGTCCCGTACAAGCATTGCTTAAGAAAGCAGCTACGCTCGATATAGCTTGCATATGTCCTTTGCACGGCCCCGTCTTGAAGGAAAATCTGGGTTACTACATCGGCTTGTACGATACATGGAGCAAGTATGATGTAGAGACCGATGGTGTACTTGTAGCCTATGCCTCAATTCACGGAGGAACAGCAGCCGTAGCGCACCGCATGGCCGAGATACTTCGTGCCAAGGGTGCTCCCAAAGTTACTGTTACCGACCTCAGTCGCGATGATATGGCCGAGGCTGTCGAGGATGCTTTCCGCATGGGTAAGCTGATTGTAGCTGCAGCATCATACGATGCCGACGTATTCCCTCCCATGCACGACTTCTTGCACCACTTGCTCATCAAGGCCTACCAGCGTCGTCGTGTAGGTATTATCGAAAACGGTTCTTGGGCTCCTTGTGCCGGCAAGGTAATGCGTGGCATGTTGTCGCAGATGAAGGACATCGAAATCGTAGAGCCTATGGTAACTATTCGCTCGCGCATGAAACAAGCCGATATTCCTGCTCTCGAAGCACTTGCCGATGCAATCTTGGCGTAGCGAGTTGGCTAATCATATTCGAAGGGTTATCGCATTTGATAGCCCTTCGCTATTTCAACCCGGCAAGCATTTTGATATTATTTTTGCAAAATAGGCTTGTTATGTAAGAGAAACATTATATTTTTGCAGGGTTAAAATATTTTAACAATATGTATGCGAGTTAAATTTATTCAAAATCATAAATTTGAAAATTGATATAGCATAAACGAAAAGAACAATTTATTAACACTAAAATTATAAACCATGAAGAAAGTATTACTCTTTTTGACAATGGCAGTAGTATCGTTGGCTGTTACAGCTCAACAACTCGCGCCTCAACACATTCGTCGACAAGCACCCGTGCAAAAAGCAACTGTTGCCGAAAACTCTATGGAGTATGGCTATTGCGGTGATTTTACCTTGAGCCTTGGATTTGGTATGAAAGGTACAATGCGAGCAGTGATGGAGGTTCCTGCTGCCGACGCTGCCAAGTATGCAGGTGTAAAAATTACTACAGTTAAAGTAGCTTTGGGTACGTTTGCTTCTAATCCCAATGCACAACTCTTTATCTTGCCCGACCTTGACGGTTCAGAACCTATCTACTCTCAGAGCTTTACACCTGTGAGCAATGAGTGGAACGAAGTGGTATTGGAAACACCCTATACCATAGGTCAAGATGGTTTCTTTGTGGGCTATCAAATCGATTGTACAGCTAATAACTATCCCTTCGGAATAGATGAAGAGACTGCCAATCCCCTGGGTGATTATGTTGGTTATTATGATGCAGAAGAGGGCGCATTTATGTATCTGCACCTCGGTAGCCAAGGTTTTGGTAACAACTGTATCAAACTTGTGCTCACCGGCGATAACTTGCCTCAATACGACTTGGTATTGGAAGATGTAAGTGTGAAACAATATGTAAAGACCGGAGAAGTATTTTCTCTCACCGGCCAAGTAAAGAATGTCGCTTCACAAACTATCAACACATTCGATGTAACCTACCAAATAGGCGATGCTGAGGCTCAAACACAAACCATTACAGCTTACGGTGGCTTGGCCAATGCCCAAACCTATGCATTCAGTATCGACAATCTCGTTATTAACGAAGATGGCACTAAAAATATCACTGTCACTATATCAAATCCCAACGGAATGGTAGATGAGAGTGAAGCCGACAATACCGTAACCAAAGCT
>JAGBHF010000013.1 GCA_017935645.1 Bacteroidaceae bacterium
ACGACTCTTCTCTTCGCTCAATGCCGAACGGGTATATTTACCTGACTCGTCAATCGGTGTTTTTATATCCTTTGTATCAGGCTGAGCCTTGACATCATTTTGCAAGCGCTCGTAAGCCTGCTCTATCTGGAGTTTTAGTTTTTTCTCATTCTCAAGGTTTTCCAAGTGGGTTTGTACAATCAATTTATACCTATTCTTGGTTTTATGATAGAGATAAAAACTCATGATTGCACTCATCGTAACGATGATAATAATAAAAATAAGAATCAACGTATTCTTGTCCTTGCGCAACAATTCGGCCTCCTTCATGGCAGTCTTTTGCTTCTCCTCGGTAATCTTATATCGAAGATCGAGAATGCTGAACTCTTTCTCTTTCTCAGCATTAAGCTGAACTTCCTTTATTGAATCATACTGTTTATAATAATTGAGAGCCTGCTCATATTGTTTGAGCGACTCATAGGCTTCAAATATGCTATGCGAAATATTGAGATCGAACGTTAATAGATTGCACTCTTGTGTGAGCCTTTTGGTGGCCATGAGCAGGTCGATAGCCTCTCTATGACGATGTTGCCGGTTAAGGAAATTACCATAACTCAGTCTTGCATATATCTTATCATAGTCATTCGTCTCTTCTTTATCAATGATAGCTATCTTATAATACTCCTCGGCCTTGGCAGAATTTCCCATTTGGGCATATATATCGGCCATAAAGGAGTAAATATATTGCAACTCACCATTGAAATTATAATCGACAGCCACCTTCATCGCTTCTTGCACATAGGTAAGCGCCTTTTGCGGTTGGTTACTATTGAATAAAAAACATGCTATATTGATGCCGGCACTGTACTGACCCGACTTCTCTTTTATCTCTTTGGCCTTGTTATACGCATCGTAGCAAAATCCTATACCGGTACTATCGTTCTTTTGATAATATACAGCCGAAAGATTTACCAAGAAACCTATCTCATTACGAACATCCTTTATTGCACGGGTATACTCCAAACCTTTGTAATAGTGATTGACCGACGACGAGTAATCTTGACGGATATAATGGTCGTACAAGCCCAACGCCTTGTGAACAGTTGCCAAGGTTTGATAGTTCTCATCATCTGTTTTGCTGAGTTCATCAACTACCCGATTGAGTAGAGCTATCTTCTCATCATAATTATCTTCGTTACCGATTGTTACGGCACTCATCACATACAACGCCGTACCAATTGCCTCAGTTTTAAGATTTCCCGATTTTGAGCCGATATTGATGAGGTCCGATGCCTTTTGTTTTGCTTCGGGATACTTCCTCATATGACACAGCTCAACACATTCTTTTATTCTCATATCATCTTCCGTGGAACTTCGCTTTACTGCAAAAGCCGGTATCAATGATGACACAAGAATGAATAATGATAGGAAGCAAAGTATATATAGTCGTTTTGTGTAAATCATATAAAAATCATAAATATGGCTAACTTTTCATAATAGCCGTAAAAATTGCAACTATGCAAGCTCAATCAAATAATATTGTCAAAATTACAAGTACCTCACAAACGAATCGGTTATATTATAAGCATTTTGCACAAAACAACCAATTTGATTGATTACCAATAAATTAAACAACACTTATCGCATCAATAGCTACATTTATTCTATTGCAAATATATCAATCATCAGTAAATTAATCAAATTTTTTCATCAAAAACATTGAATAATCTTTCCTACTTAAGCAGGTATCTCACACACCGAGGTGGCTGTTTTTTATATCATCACACTACCGATTTCTATTTTTTACCCTATGGGAGGGGATAGAACAATAAATTTTTGTAGCTTTGTCACCGCTAACATTTACAATATGAAGATAATATACCGCCTCATACTCACATCGTTGCTACTTGCGCTGGTTGGTTGCAACTCGGTACAAAATATCCAACTCAACACCTTGCGTCCGGCTGAGGTTAGCTACCACCGCACCCACCCCTCGGTGGTGATAGTAAATAACTGTACTGCCGACAGCCTGCACGAAAGTAGCAGATATATCGATGAAAACGGAAGGCAATACCGCCTCACGTCGGACATAGACAGCATTTCACAGTTCATGACCATGTCATTAGGCACACACCTATACGACAGCCGGGCATTTGAACGCATCGAGATATTTACCCCCGATAGCAACAACACTACAGGCATTATAGGTATAGGTAAAGAGTTGTTGAACGAATGGCAATCATATGCCCCCGATGACATTCACATTGCCATCAATGCCATTGTACCCACCGTTACTATGCAAGTAACGCCTATCGACGGTGTTTTTTGCTCCGATATGTCTGTTGTATCGCAAGCCTTCATGCAATGTTTCATACCCGACCGAGAGGCTATAGAGCTATCGGTGTGCGACACTCTATATTGGCAATCGTACGG
This sequence comes from Bacteroidaceae bacterium, assembly GCA_017935645.1. GTDB lineage: Bacteria > Bacteroidota > Bacteroidia > Bacteroidales > Barnesiellaceae_A > Barnesiella_A. The sequence continues at coordinate 2,413 of JAGBHF010000013.1, forward strand.
CGACACGCCATATATGGCTAACTCTTATCTGCCCGACTTTGAAGAGTGTATAGACGAGGCAATGGGCGCACTATCGCTCAAGGTGGCTAATATCTTTGCGCCTCATTTTCGTGTTGTCAGTCGTTACATTTTCTCGACCGGACACCCCGCCATGAAGGATGCCTTTAAGTATTGGAACAACAATCAATACACCGAGGCATCGTATATATGGGAGTATGTCTACAAGTATGCCAAGGATAAAGGTCGCAGGGCCAAGGCTGCCGCCAACCTTGCGGTATATAACGAAATTGAGGAAAACTACACCGACGCTCTTAAGTATGCTCAAGAGGCAGCATCCATCTTTGTCAACATAAACGAAGTAGAGGCCGCACAATATACCATCAACTACTGCACCGACCTTGAGAAGCGTATTCAAGAAGCTCCACTATTAGACAATGTCATGGAATAGGAGTATTACACACCTTATACCACAAGCACAAGGCCTCACAGTTACTTACTGCGAGGCCTTGTGCTTATAGAGAGAGTAGCCTTACTCTTTGTTGGTAGTCTTGCTACTGCGTTTGCTACGGTTGAAACTGCGATAGTCGTCAAGTTCTATCTCAATGTCGGGTTCTATAAGTTCTTGACGAGGCTCAAACACAAATTTGATATATTTGATACTCTTGCCACGCTCAAGCCATTGTTGCTCGTAGAAGGTCTTTATACCAAGTATATCATCATCTATACCCGAGTTGTAAAGGTCGTCGGTATCAATCAAGATGGGAAAATTGTTCTCTTGCACCATCGCGCGAGTATAGGTGTACAAGAAGGGGCTATCGCTCTTGAGGTGGATTATACCGTTCTCTTTGAGTATCTCACGATAAAGTTCGAGCATACGTGTCGATGTAAGACGCTTGCGTGTTTTCTTCATTTGCGGGTCGGGAAAGGTAATCCATATCTCCGACACCTCACCGGGAGCAAAAAAGTGAGTTATCAACTCGATATGTGTACGCAAGAAAGCCACGTTTTCGATGCCTTCGGCTTTGGCTTCGCTGGCTCCGGTCCACATACGCGCACCCTTGATATCGACACCTATAAAGTTCTTATCGGGATAGCGACGAGCCAAGCCCACGGCATACTCCCCCTTTCCACATCCCAACTCCAATACGATAGGATTATCGTTGTGAAAAAACATCTCATTCCACTTGCCTCGCATATCGAAGCCACGTTCTTTGAGCACGGCAAAGGGATATTGAAAGACATGAGAGTAGGTCTCCATGTCGGCAAATTTCTGTAGTTTATTTTTAGCCATAAAAATCTATTACTATCGTATTACACGGGCTACTTTCAGCACGACTTGTCTGCCATCAACAGTAGCAACTTGCAAGAGGTAAATATTGTTGGCATAGGCACGTGTGTCTATATCGACATTGTATGTGTGCGGCTGTGCCATGTACAACATTACACCCGATATGTCAAAGAGGCGTATATCTTCTATCTCTTGGGCGGAAACGACCTTAAGAGTATAGTTTTCGAACACAACTTTTACATCGTCAGCTACCTCAACCTCATCGACACCAGTCGCTGCATTAATCACGCCAAAGTCATTCCACTGCTCCATGCTTTCGTAGATAGGAACACTTACGGTCTCGACGTTCAGTGTCTTTTGCTCGACGTCCATATTGGCAAATACCATTTCGCCCAAGTCGGCCGGCATTTCACGGAATGAGTAGAAAATATCGGAACTGATACATCCATCAAAAGCATGATCGTCGATATACGACACAGTGCGTGGTATTACGGTATATTCGGCAGTTGTGTTGTGATAGAAAGCATATCGACCGATGCTCTCTACACCCTCGGGCATGAAGTTCAAGGCTTTCATGGCACAGCATCCTGCAAAGGCAAAGTCGTGAAGTGTGTTTACCGATGAGGGCAAGGCTATCTTCTGCATCGAAATGCAATGAGCGAAAGCACCTTCACCGATACTGCCAAGAGATTCGGGAAGCTCGACATTGCTCAAGAGTGTGCAAGCTGAGAAAGTCCACGCCGGCAAGTCCTTTACCGTGCATTGCGACATATCTACCGACACTAACTGTGTACAAGCCGCAAAGACACCTTCGCCCATATTGACCAAACCAGTAGGCAAAACGACAGACTCCACACCACTGCAACCGGCAAAGGCGGCATCAGCGATTGTTGACAACTGAGCGGGAAGTTTTATCGATGCAAGCTGTGTGTTCTGAGCAAAGGCACGCACGCCTATATAAGAGAGTCTGGGACAAGCCGACAGGTCAAGTTGCGGGAGTGATGCACATTTATCAAAGGCATAATCCCCTACTCGACACAATGTTGCGGGAAGTTCTATCTCATTGAGCGCAACACATCCACTGAAAGCAAAGTCTCCAATATGTTCTATTGAGGAACTACCTGTAACCGAAACAAGGCTCTCACAACCGGCAAATGCACCTTCGGCAATAGAGCGGACATCAGAGGGCAATTTTACGGTCGTAAGACGGGTAAATCCCAAGAACGCCGAAGGAGGAATCTCTCCGGCAGCGAAGTGTGTGTGTATACCCAAATATTGCTCATCACGACTATCATACATCTCTATCGAGCAGCCCGACAAGTCTATCGACTCAATGTCCGTTGCATGATTGTTGATGCACACAAAGTCGCGTACATCCATCGAGCCATTTATGGTAATCGACTTAAAAGAGTAATCGCCCGAGAGGGCCTTCTCAAGACCACCACACTCAATAGTCACTGTTTTGTTTTGCGCTACTGCCACTATGGCAACACACAATACAAGCAAGAAGGAGATAGTTTTTCTGAACATATATATTATTCTTATTTTTAAGGGTGTAAAGGTAGCTATTTTTGGCGTAATAGCAATATCTTACTCTCGGAATCATAGCTTTACAAGCGACAATCGATGCGAATGATATTTTCTACCAAGAATAAATCTCGTATTTCACTCTTGGGTACTTCTATATCGTCATATCGTTCATTCTCGCTACGCAATATCACCATCGATGCATCGGGGTGACGACGCACATACTTAACCATACGATAGTCATCGAGCAACACAACGTATATCTGCCCCCAGAATATGAGGTTAGGATTACGCACCTCGCGAATGGCTATCAGGTCGCCATTGCCTATAACCGGCGACATACTATCGCCACTCACTCGCACGATACAACAGTCGGGGTGTATTGCCGGCATCTTGATTGTACCTATCACTTGCTCATCGGCAAACATGCGATCGCGGGTCATACCGCCGGCTGTTACATCTAAGTCGTAGACCTTGGCGCCTCCTACCTCGGCTTGCGATATTACCTCGGCTGGAACGGTAACAGTGGGCAATTGATTAACGGCAGGTAGTGCCTTCCACATATCACCCTCGCCGTTCATAAGCCACTCCTTCGATGCACCTACTGCAACGACTATCTTGTTATATAGATTTTCGCTCAAGGGTAATTTACCATTGAGGTGCTTCGAAAAATTGGATGCATCGACACCGATGCGCTCGGCAAAGGCCGCCTGCTTTAAGCCCATGCTTTGCATTAGTTGCTTGATACGTGTTATACGGGCTTCATTACTCATTGGCTATAGCTTTATTGTAAACTTACATGAACGAACAACCATTTCAAGGTTGTTTTACCATACAAATGTAAGATTTATTGCTATTCGCACGAGAAAATAAGATATATTTTATATTTTATTAACAAACAAACACCCATAACGTGGTATTATTACAACCATCCAAACTACAAAGTATGCGAGCCGTCACAGAAAATACCATTTTTACTGCGTCCGCAACGACATATAAAGGTGCGTCGCTTCACAAGAACTGCGCCATTAGGCAACACGATGCGCACATGACCACCTATACGCAAAGGGCCACACTCTATTACCTTAACCTCTACCTGAGGCACTATATGAACTATATTCTTTTCCATATCTATGCTGGTTTTTTCCTATAGAACATCACACGAGCCTGTTTTGTTTCGCTACAGCCCGATATATGAGCAAGAAGGATGCAACCTTTGATGTTTGAGAAAATGTATGTACCTTTGTAGAGAGATAGATGTATTATGAAAAACAAACCCTATCACAAGCAATCGCGCCACATATATAGTGCGTACATGACCATTATTGTGGGACTCGTTATTCTCTTGAGTTCGTGTCGCAATGAGTCAACCCCGCGTCCCACCGGATACTTTCGCATTGATAGCTATCCGGCGCAATACACTTCGGTACAACTTGGCAACATATCGCTCCACATCAACGACTCAGCCCAACGCATTATTCCCGATGCAACAACCGACAAGGGTGTACATTGGCTCAACGTCGTATATCCACGATATAATGCCACCTTATACCTCAGCTATATTCCATTGAATGAAAATCTCGACCGCCTCATGGCCGAGAGTATTGAACTTGTATATCGACAGAATGTCAATACCGAGCAAGTTGAGGCTATCGCTTACGAGGATTACGAAACGCGCTTGTACGCCACCCTATTTACCCTCTCGGCCGAGAGTGCTACCCCTATACAATTTATCGCCACCGATAGCACTCAATACTTGTTACGAGGTGCTCTGTATTACGATAACCCGGTCAAGAGTGATAGTGTTGCGCCCTCGTTACACTATCTCGAAGAAGATATTATGCACCTTATCGAGCACATCACCCCCATTGCCCAATAACAGCCATGCCCTACTGCGACACCCTTATCACCCCTCAACAGATACACATTGCTATCTGGCAACTCACCGAGACACTCGATGAGCTAATGATGTTGTGGGGTAAGGATGACTATCCGCAACGCTTCATGAACGTACAGGCCGAGAAGCGACGTCGTGAAATATTGGCAACGGCACTGCTCCTAAGGGAGTACTTTGGTCACGACGTAGAGTTGCGCCATGCGCCCAACGGTGCACCCCTCATAGACGAGTGCAATATATCTATCTCGCACACCGGCACACACATAGCCATAGCCCTACACCCCACCTGTCGCGTAGGTGTAGATATTGAGACAATAGGCCGACGAGCCGAACGCGTTGTATCGCGCTTTATGTCGGTCGAAGAAGTGGCTCAATTGCCACAAGAGGAGAACTTGCCTGCAGGTGATACTACACAGCGATTGATAGCCATACACATGGCTTGGTCGGTCAAGGAGGCTATTTATAAAATACACCCCACGGCTGTAGAGTTTCGTCGCGACATTATTTTATCGCCTATGAAGACCCTTCCATCAGGCTCGGTAACAGCACTCCTCAGCGATAGTGACACGCCCATAGAGGCATACTACACCCTATATGAAGGTTGTTCATTGGCTTGGGTATCGCAACTATAACACCTCAACACACAACGTTACATAAAGAAAGAAGGCCGCATCCAACTTGGATACAGCCTTCATGTTGTTTGTCGTCGTGCTTGTATTAGCCCTCTACGATAGCATCGTTGGGACATACACCGGCACATGTACCGCAGTCGAGGCATTGATCTGCATCAATTTTGTAGATATCACCCTCTGAGATTGCACCAACGGGGCACTCACCGATACAAGAACCGCAAGCAACGCAGTTGTCTGTAATAACGTAAGCCATGGTTTTAAGTTTTAAAGAATAAATATTAGGTTATATAACGAGAACAAAGGTAAGACTCTTTTTGTCTACTACAAAATAAAAATCGTCTTTTTTGCGGACAAAAACGGCATTGCCGAGGCAATGCCGTTGTAATTTATACATTCTCAATAGTTAAGCCCTTCATGATTTTTTTGTTGTTATGGGTAATATTTGCCTACTACCTTATAGGCTACCCCTCCGTAAATAGGTTCTTCGTAGTAATAATAGCCATTAAAGTAGTATGCCGGGCGATTTTTGTAGTACACATAGCTTACGCCATAGTTAGGTAAATAGGGTACTATCATTCCTATCGAGGGTGCTATCACCTCATAGTGCGTACCATAGTGGCAGAAGTAGTTTCCGTCGTAGTAATAATAGAATCGGTTGTTGAATACAATTGTCTCACACCCGTCGGGCAATGTCAATAGTGACAAACCATAGGGAGCTGTGACAACTTGGTACACGCCATCAACAAGTGCATGGAAACAACAATCGTAGAAGTAATATACCATACCACCTATTGTATAATAAGGTGCACGCGGAGGTGGCGGTGTACCCCAATGATAGTCGTGAGGGCATCCGTGACCATGGGGCGGTGGCACTACATGATAGCCATGTGGCGGATGTGGATTGGGTTGATAACCATGAGGGGGAGGCGTGTGATGATTGTACTCGGGATGAGGCTCTCCATGATGGTGGTGGTTGTGATTATCGTGCCCGGGGTGATGTGCGGGAGGATTGTGATGTCCATCATGACGACTATCATGGTGGTTGTCGCCATGACCGTTATGATGACCATTGTTACCACCCCTCTCACCTCCTTGATGATTACTGCCCGAATGTGATGACTTTGACGATGAAGGACGCTCGCGCTCTACTACAGTGGCACTACTGTTACCGCCTCTGTCGTTACGTGACGAAGAAGTATTATTTACACGAGAGGAGCTTTGCGACGATTTCGATAAGGGCGCTGCATCTTGCTTGCGTGGTGTAGCATTGCTTTTCGAGCGGGCCGATGATACACCCCTCGATTGGTTTTCGCCACCTCGGCTACTTGATGTTGTAGTAGCCGACCTACCTCCACCATTACGCTGTGCTTCTACAGTGGAAACAAATCCTATTGCCATTATAAATGACAGGCACAATATCAATATTCTTTGTCTCATAATATACTGTTTTAGTGTGTTATTGATATGTTCGTCTAAATATAAGACAATAGATATTACAAAAGGTTTAAACGTATTGCTTGTGTATAAAAAGAGGCAACACCTGCACCTCGCAGGCATTACCTCCCAACTTATTACTATGAAACGATATATAATAATATTATACGGTAAGAATCTCTTTTTCCTTAGCGGCAAAGAGTTCGTCAAGACGTTTCATCATCTTGTCATGAAGCTTTTGTACTGCGGCTTCACCGTCTTTCGACACATCCTCGGGCATACCATTCTTAATGGCTTTTTTCAAGCCTTCAATGGCATCGCGACGAGCATTGCGAATACTTACTTTGGCATTCTCCACTTCGTTTTTCGATTGCTTTACAAGAGCTTTACGACGCTCCTCGGTCAAGGGAGGTATTGAAATGCGAATAACCTCACCATTGTTCTCGGGGGTAATACCCAACTCCGAGTCGATAATGGCTTTTTCGATTACACGGAACATAGCCTTCTCCCAAGGAGTAATAACGATAGTGCGAGCATCGGGTACTTGTACGTTGGCAGCACCACTGATGGGCATCATTGAGCCATAATAGTCTACACGGATATTATCAAGCAATTTGGGGCTTGCCTTGCCGGCACGGATGTGAGCCAATGTTTCGTCAAGATGTTCTACAGTAAGCTCCATTTTGCTCTCGGCAGCGTCGAGATAAGTTTTTACGTCTTCCATAATTTTATTTTTTGTTTGTTTTTTCAATATACATAAGTGCCTATGTGCTCGCCCGACATAACCTTCTTAAGGTTTCCGACGGTATCCATATCAAACACAATGATAGGCAGATTATTCTCCTTGCACAAGGTAGTAGCAGTGAGATCCATAACCTTCAGTCCACGAGTATATATCTCATCATAGCTGATACTATCGAACTTGGTGGCTGTGGGGTCTTTCTCGGGGTCGGCAGTATAGATACCATCTACACGTGTACCCTTCAACATTACATCGGCCTCAATCTCTATGCCTCGCAATGCCGAGCCTGTGTCGGTTGTAAAGAAAGGATTGCCTGTACCACACGACATGATAGCTATCTCGCCTCGTTGCATGGCTTCGATGGCACGCCACTTGCTGTAATGCTCACCTATGGGATGCATGTCGATAGCTGTAAACACTCGCGCTTTTTGACCGATACCCTCAAGAGCCGAACTTAATGCAAGGCTATTGATAACGGTAGCCAACATACCCATTTGGTCGCCTTTTACACGGTCGAAACCTTTGGTTGCGCCACTCAATCCTCTGAATATATTACCACCGCCTATGACTATACCTATTTCTATACCCATATCGGCAATCTCCTTGATTTGGGCGGCATACTCACCGGCTCGCTTGGGGTCTATTCCATATTGTTGTTCGCCCATGAGTGACTCACCACTCAACTTGAGCAAGATGCGTTTGAATTTTCTTTCCATACCAATTTTTGATTTATTAGTATAAACATACTGAAAGGTCTACTGCAAATATACGAATGAATAGCGCAACGATGCAAATAAATTGTATGGTTTTGTAAGATTAGCCTTTTTATTTTTTGCATCAGCTATTTTTAACGTTACAACAATGTTATTAATTTTAAATTTTGGTCGGTTATATAATTTTAATAGTAACTTTGCACATATACACCACAATATAAAGGAAATGAAAAGACTTATACATATAATACTCACAATTGCCATTGCATTCCCGACAATGGCTACAAGCTACGAGAGGCGTCTGGCTCGCATGAACGACCACTTCGACCACGCTGAGTGGAGTGAAGTCTTGGATGAGACTCGCAAAATGGTTGATATGAAGCCCACTGATGTAGAGCCCTACTCGGCGGCATTGGTTGCAGCTCAATTTCTCAATGACATTCCTGCCGAAAACAAATATTTGATGCTGTCGCAAAACAATCGTGTACACATCGACTCGCTTTTGCAACATGTGTATGTGCGTACTCGACTCATACACAATGCACAAGTGTATGAAAAACTATTGCTTAACCTCAAGGCTAACAACCGTTGGCTATCGCGTGTTTTCAACATCTACTTACTCGATTTCTACAACTTTGCCCGTAAGACACAAGAGACTATAACAATAGCCGATGAACTATTGCAGGCAACCCCCGACAACTTGCGATTTAAGAAAATAAAAGCGAACGCTCTCTTCTATCAAGGCGACAACGAAGAGGCGATTGAACTTTACGAAAACATCTTAACATGCGATTCCACCGATTATGAGGTGCTCACATTCTTGGGGGCTTACTACACTACGCTTGATATAATGGCAATAAATGAGGTTGACTCTATGTACCTACACGATGCACAGCCTGTCGACTCAATGTACATAAACCGCAAGCAACACATCATAGACACCCGCATACAACACACTCTGTCGCTATTGCGAAAGGCTCATGAAATGCAACCATCGGAGCACCTAAACAGCCAAATCGAGCAACTGTCAAGTGTTACCTGCCAATTGCCGGCAAAGCCCGAAAAAAGGAAATCGGGAAAAAACCGAGTGGCTAAATAATGAATGCCACCTCCTTGAAGGCATATTGACGCACCCGACCTTCGGTATCACACAACACAAGATACCCATCGGGCTGTACTTCACGAATGGTAGCCATGAACTCCCCCTGTGCATCACGGTAGGGATAGAAACCATCCTTACGATACAACGCTGCAGCATAATCGAGTTGCAACTGTTTCCTGTCCCCCACACACTGAGCATAACGAATGGTTGTAGCCTCCAATACCTCGGCAAGCATTGCATCAAGGTCATACTCTCGACCTGTAATCTGTTGCAACGATATAGGATTGGGGGCATCACTGATAAATTGCTGTTGGTTGATATTAAGCCCTATGCCAACTATCGTGCGCGAAATACTCATACCCGATAGATTGTGCTCAATGAGAATTCCGGCTATCTTGCTATCGTGATAATATATATCATTGGGCCACTTGACACTGAAACCTTGGGCATAGCGCGACAGCACATCTACCACTGCCAATGATACCGCTTGCGACAAGATAAATTGTTCCTGTGGAGCCACTCCCTCCGGGCGTAGCAGATAGCTGAAGGTGAGATTTTTACCCGGCTCGGCCTCCCATGAATTGCCTCGCTGTCCGCGTCCGGCCGATTGTGTATGGGTTGTTACGACACAACCCTCTTGCTGCGGACATTCGGTATCTATGCTATCAAGATAAGTATTGGTAGAACGTGTCTCCTGCAACTTTATAATATGCCATTCCATCTTTTCCATTCTTCAAGTAGTTGGTTGATATTTTCGCGTCGGCTACGGTTGAATTTTTTCACCACCTCGCAGTATGAGTGTAATATCCAGCCACACACTAAGCTATCGGTTAGTCGAGGTGTAACATGCACTGTATTCCAATACTTTTTATTGCAGTGAAAACCCGGAACTACCTCGGCATACGCATCGCGCAACTCTAAGGCATAATCGGGGTCACACTTTACGTTGAAACTCAATTCGGGATGTTCCAACCCTACAAAAAGAAATACTTTACCTTCGACCTTAAAGACCAACGTGGTATCGTCAAAGGGGAAACACTCAGTTACCAAAGGCAACGACAAGCAATAGTCACGCAAGCTTTCTATATCCATTACCTCATATATTTAATGGTGCAACAAAGGCGTCTTCGATATGCTCTATCTCAAACGGGGGCTCTTTGCCAACTATAGAGATTACGTCAAAGCGCACTTCCATATCCAACTCAAACATTCGCATATACGCATCGGTAGCTCGCACCGTATTGCGTATTTTCTTCTCCGTAACAGCCTCCTCGGGATAGGCAAAGTCGACATTACTGCGTGTCTTTACCTCTACAACAATAATTGTCGCATCGCGGTATGCCACAATATCAAGCTCATACTTTCCACTCACCCAGTTTATATCACGAACAACATAGCCTCGGCTTATCAAATACTCGGCGGCATACTCCTCGCCACTTTTACCCAAAAGATTGTGCTGCGCCATATTTTTTATACATTATTATATATGTGCAAATGTACAAAATTGGCACAAAAGTTGATTTTGAAAATTGGATTTATTTACTTTGTAAACCAAACCTTATAAACTACTTATTTATGAATACAAATAAGAACACAATCATTGCTGCTATAATCATAGCATTAGGCATGCTATCAATGGGATATTGCATACAGAGTGGACTTGAAAAAGGTCTTAAAGACGAGCGGATTGTTTCGGTAAGAGGTCTCTCTGAGCGTATCGTGCCGGCCGATAAAGTTGTGTGGCCACTTGTATACAAGGAGGTGGGCAACGACTTGGCTGCTCTGAGCAAGCAGGTAAACAATAAGAATGAAATTATTGTCGACTATCTCACGTCGAAAGGCATCGCCAAGGATGAGATTTCTATTGCATCTCCCGAAATCATCGACTTGCAAGCCGAACGATATGTAAGCCAAAATGTGATATACCGCTACAATCTCACTTCGGTTATTACAGTATCATCGCAACAAGTAGAGTTGGTACGCAACCTTATTGCCGAACAGGGCGAACTCTTGGATAAGGGCATTGCTATCGTATCGGGCGAATATGACACACAAGTAAATTACCTCTTTACCGGTCTTAACGACCTTAAGCCCGATATGATTGCCGAAGCTACACGCAATGCACGCGAAGCAGCAGAGCAGTTTGCTACCGACTCCGATAGCAAATTGGGCAAAATCAAAACTGCCTCACAAGGACAATTCTCCATCACCGATCGAGATCAATACACTCCATATCTGAAAAATGTACGCGTAGTTACATCGGTAGTATACTACCTTAATGACTGATATTATGATGAAAATCCAAAGGGATATACCCCAAGCACTGAAACGACTGCGTACACTTATCACACACATGGGTTATGAGTGTGAAGTTATCGATGAGGATAATCTATTTATCTTCGAGGCTAATATTGACACCGACGATGGCGACACACTCAGCATCAACATCAATGTAACTGAAAATGGCGAAAATCAGCTCATTGGCGACGGCAATTACATTGCATTGGAGGTATTCATACCGTGCGACGTAAGAACAAGAGAAGACGAAATGGAGCTTTCATACTACATTATGGAACTGATTGCACATGTCGACTTAACAACCATACAATACGTACCACAAACACACCAGATACTCATTTCGCGGGTAGACTGCATCAGCAACGATATTACCGATGATTTTATCATCAATCATATCCTCTCACCGTGCATCAATGAGTTCCTATACATTTTTTATCTCATCGAGAACAAGCCACCCCAGGCATTAATAAAAGAGGAAGAACCAGCACCTACAAGCAACAAACGATACTTAAACTAACATCTTAATAAGCACACTACATTGCACCTCCATTCAGCATTGCCTGAGTGGGGGTGCTGTGTTATTTAATGGGTTAATTGGGTACGTATAGGAGACGAGTATATACAATTAACCCACCCGTCTTTTAATAGGCCCGTGTGGCAGGTATACAAAAAAACATCGCCCCGGCAACTTTCGTTGTCAGGGCGATTTAAGTGGCGGCTGCCTACTCTCCCACTTGCGCAGTACCATTGGCGTGACCGGGCTTAACTTCTCTGTTCGG
>JAGBHF010000014.1 GCA_017935645.1 Bacteroidaceae bacterium
ACTTGACTTCTTCGAAGTCTACGTCGGTGAAGTCGCCGGCGCCTTTGTTGTCGTTGCCGGGTTGGCCACCTGCGTTCATGTCGGGTGCGGGGTGACCATGTTGAGCGTGAGCGTTGTAGAGGTCTTGAGCAGCGGCTTGAAGCACGTTGTTCAACTCCTCGGTAGCAGCGTCAATGGCAGCGATGTCTTGAGCTTTGTGAGCATCTTTGAGTTTGCCCAATGCGCTCTCGATGTTGCTACGCTTGTCGGCGGGGAGCTTATCGCCCATCTCTTTGAGTTGTTTTTCGGTTTGGAAAATCATGGCATCGGCATGGTTGAGCTTCTCGATGCGCTCTTTTTCCTTGGCATCGGCCTCGGCGTTAGCTGCAGCCTCTTCCTTCATGCGTTGGATTTCGGCATCGCTCAAGCCACTTGAAGCCTCGATGCGGATGCTTTGCTCTTTGCCGGTACCTTTATCCTTGGCCGAAACATTGAGAATACCGTTGGCATCGATGTCGAATGTTACCTCAATTTGGGGTACACCACGCATAGCGGCGGGTATGCCGTCGAGGTGGAAACGACCGATAGTCTTGTTGTCCTTAGCCATAGGACGCTCACCTTGCAATACGTGAATCTCTACCGAAGGTTGGTTGTCGGCTGCTGTTGAGAAAATTTCGCTCTTGCGGGTGGGGATAGTAGTGTTGGCGTCGATAAGTTTGGTCATTACACCACCCAATGTCTCGATACCGAGCGAGAGGGGAGTAACGTCGAGCAAAAGCACATCCTTAACGTCACCGGCCAATACAGCACCTTGGATAGCAGCACCGAGTGCTACAACCTCGTCGGGGTTAACACCCTTTGAAGGTACTTTGCCGAAGAACTTCTCAACAATGGCTTGGATAGCGGGGATACGAGTAGAACCACCCACGAGAATTACTTCGTCGATATCTGATGTTGACATGCCGGCATCGGTCAAAGCCTTGCGGCAAGGCTCAATAGTAGCTTGAATCAAGCGGTCGGCAAGTTGCTCAAATTTGGCACGAGTAAGTGTCTTAACCAAGTGCTTGGGCACACCGTTTACGGGTGTGATGTAGGGGAGGTTAATCTCGGTTGAAGTTGTGCTTGACAACTCGATTTTGGCCTTCTCGGCAGCCTCTTTGAGGCGTTGCAATGCCATGGGGTCGTGACGGAGGTCTACACCCTCTTCGTTCTTGAACTCATCGGCAAGCCAGTCGATAATAACGTGGTCGAAGTCGTCACCACCCAAGTGTGTGTCACCGTTGGTCGATTTTACCTCAAATACACCATCGCCCAACTCAAGGATAGAGATATCGAATGTACCACCACCCAAGTCAAACACGGCAATCTTCATGTCGCGGTCGCTCTTGTCAAGACCGTAAGCGAGTGCGGCAGCTGTAGGCTCATTGACAATACGACGTACTGTAAGACCTGCAATTTCACCGGTCTCCTTAGTGGCTTGGCGTTGTGCATCGTTGAAGTATGCAGGTACTGTGATAACAGCCTCGGTAACCTCTTGACCCAAATAGTCCTCGGCAGTCTTTTTCATCTTTTGGAGAATCATAGCCGAAATCTCTTGGGGTGTATATAGACGACCATCAACATCTACACGAGGAGTGTTGTTGTCGCTGCGTACTACCTTGTAGGGTACGCGTGATACTTCGTTGGTAATGCGATCGTATGTTTCGCCCATGAAACGCTTAATCGAGAAGATTGTGCGTGTGGGGTTGGTGATAGCTTGACGTTTGGCGGGTTCGCCTACTTTGCGCTCGCCACCATCAACGAATGCAACGATTGAAGGTGTTGTGCGACGACCTTCGCTGTTGGCAATTACTACAGGCTCGGTGCCTTCCATTACTGCAACACACGAGTTGGTTGTACCTAAGTCGATACCAATAATTTTTCCCATAATTCTTATATATTTATTTGTTTTACTATTCTATTTACTCTTTGTCCCATTGTCGAGGGGCTTCGATTTCTATATTTCAAATCTCGTGCCAAAATTTTTTGCCACGTTATCGACCCGTAATGGCAGTATTGTGGGGCAAAATATGTCAACGGATGTCAGTTTTTATGCCTATTTGTCACTTTTGAGTAGTGGTATCTGCACTTCACTTCCTATCCGTTGCTGTAATCGCTACTCTGTAGCAGTGTATACATCTCCCAATTATTATTAAATTTAATGTACCTCTATATTATTTTGGTAATTTCAGTTTATCTTTGCCGTAAATTACATTTTAAGTTTTGTATCGACGACTATATATATTATTGTGTGTGCTTGTGTCAGGTGCTATGTTGTGTGAGGCTCAAACAATCGCCTTGCCCGACACCTTGTTTGGCACGCCCGATAGAACAGTCATCACCGATGCGCGCGAGTTACCCTCGCAGGATGCTCCTCAATTTACATTTGAAGAGCCCCTGTTTCGCGTTGCACCGGCTGTTACGGTCGAGGACTACCTTACGGCGCCCTCTTATTCCGACTCCTTCTTTCAATACTTTCCCGAACTACCTTCGGAGTTTTTCCTGCATGTACTCTTGTTGCATCTTTCCAAAATAGAGATACCCGGACTCGAGGCCGAGTTGGCGCGTCATCAGTTGATGTTAGACAATTTCAATCGCAACCTATATGAGGGTGGGGGCTATACAATACCCTATGTGCCGGCTATAGTGAGTGATGTGACAACTATAGCCCACAGCTTTGCGGCAGGAGGCGGTATGGTGGTATATAATGGATGTTTAGACCCCTTGGAGGCCTATCGTCGTTGGGTGCAAGAACGTCGATTGCTCCGTGCACGCGCTATTATACGAAACTTGGAAGATATGCCCACCAAAGAGGAGCAGAAGTCAAAGCAACTCGACATAGCACCCAATTTCATGCAAATGAACGATGCCGGCTTCGATGTAAAAGTAAAATCCGACGGCGACAATCCGCCATATCGCCCGTAAGTTGCTATACTCTTATTTAATAAGATTTATCCTTAACTCCTTGGGGTTTATGGGGCGTAGTGTGTGCCATGTGATAGGCGATAGGGTGTATATGAGGCACTCATCGTTGATGGTGGCGGGGTGGTTGTTGTAGGTCTCTATCTGTTGAATGGCTTCGGTGATAGTGAGTTGCGAATGTTTTGTGAGCTTCTCTTGCAGTTGCTCGATAAACGTATCACGTTGGCTGTGAAATGTGGGTGACACAACAATCAATAGGCCGTCGTAGAAGGTCGTGCAGGGTGTTTCGGCTACAAATCTTTCTATTGAGTATAGTCGGTTGTTGTCAACATACACGACACTCTGCTTGTGTGTGGTGTTGCCGCAACAACAATAATGTGCCAAGTAGCCCTTTTTCATTTTTTGCTCTCCATTTGCAGCTTCTTAGGCTGTATGAGATTTTTAGTCTTATTATTCTTCTTAGCCTCTTGCTTGGTTGATTTTGGGGCTATGCTTTCACTCTTCTTGTTTTCGATAACAATGGCATTGAACTCCTCGTGTGGCATAACAGCTGTATTGTGTATGCGAATGAGTTCGATGCTGTCGACATACATGATATGACCATCCTTGCGAGGTGGCATGGCTATGTAGCCGTAGAGTTCGTCGATGTTATGCAGTGAGTCGCTTTGCACTTTTATGGTGTTCCAACCCTCTTTGAGTGTGGCATGGTTGTAGTGTATAAGCTGATTGTTGTGTCGTGCTGCCAGATACACAACCGAGGGATTGCCGGTTTGTGGTATATTGATGGTGTGGAAGCGCAGAGTAAAGTGGTCGAGGCGCTTGAAGTTTTCGTCTTTATCGATATTGAAGGCCAAGATGTTCTCGCCCTTGTTGGGGTTGAATACATACCAATGTTCTTGTTTCCATATATCGACTGTGTCGCCGTCCATTGTAAGGATTTGAGCATCCTCCTCGGCAATGAGTCTTTTTATCTCTTCATCTTCCTGTTTGAGTCGTTCTATTACTCGGTCATACACATCCATGTACACATCAAGGTGATTGCCATACCACACCAGCGATGTGTCAAACTCGGCTTTGTTGGTGTTGTGGCGCATGTATACAGCTTCGCGTAGGGCGCGTTTTTTCTCGTCGGTGGGATATGATGTGTAGTTGAGTGTTATTACTGCCTCGGTCTTGTGTATGTCAACAAGTAGGTCTACCATGCGGTCTTCGTCTATAACATAGTCGGGTTGGCTACGGCATGACGTTAATATCAGCACAATGGCAATGATTGTATATATGAGGCAGTTGTGTTTCATAACTATTTCTTCTCGGTATTGAGAGTATTATCGGATGAGGATGTATCTTCGGCCGATAATTGTTTGTAATAAAACAGGAGTATAATGGCTACACCCACACATATAGCCGAGTCGGCAATGTTGAATATGGGACGGAAAAATTCAAAGTATTCACCTCCTACAAAGGGCATCCAATCGGGCCAGTAGAATGAGAAGAGAGGGAAGTAGAGCATATCTACTACACGACCATAGAAGAAGGGTGCATATCCACCCTCGGCCGGAAATAGTGTGGCTACCTCGGGGGGCATGGGGGCATTGAATATCAGACCGTAAAACATGCAGTCGATAATATTACCTATGGCTCCGGCTTCAATAAGTGCTACGCAGGTGATAAATCCCATGCTGTATTGCGGACGTCGGCATATATACCATAGCGCATAGCCCAATACGCCCGATGCTATAACGCGGAAAATCGATAGAAACAACTTGCTGCCCAGCTCCATGCCGAATGCAGCTCCGTTATTTTCAATAAAAGCTATCTTGAACCAACTTGTAACATCTATCGACTCGCCAATGTACATATTGGTCTTAACAATAAATTTTACACATTGGTCTATGAGTAGTACTACAAGTACTATGATGGTAGCCCATTGTCCGCGAGATAATCTCTTCATAAGTTGATGTAATGTGTTCGGGTTGTTCTACATAATATTGCAACCACATACTATCTGCCCCGTTACAGAGCAGGTAAGTATGTGGTTGTATGGTTAGGAGTGTTATTTCACACCTTTGTTTTTGGCTTCGACACTGAGTGTTGCATGAGGTACTGCCATCAAGCGCTCTTTGGGGATGAGCTTGCCTGTTTCGCGGCATATACCGTATGTTTTGTTCTCAATGCGTATAAGGGCAGCTTGCAAGTGTTGGATGAATTTCATCTGACGCTCGGCAAGACGTCCGGCCTCTTCTTTTGACAAAGTGGCAGTGCCCTCTTCGAGTACCTTAAATGTAGGTGATGTGTCTGTTACATCGTTGCCATCATTGTTCATGATAGCCGATTTGAGACTTTCGTAATCTCTTGTTGCCTTGGCGAGTTTCATATTGATTACCTCGCGGAACTCTTCCAGTTCGGCATCTGAATAGCGTGTTTTCTCAGCCATAGTGATTCGATTTTTTTAAGGTTAAATAAATTACATAACAACTCGACTCCGTGACGGTTCAAGTGGCAGGCTTTTTAAGCCTTTACCACTTTTACCATTACCTTGAATGTGTCGAAATCGAGTTCGGTAACATCTGCACCTTCTTGCAAGTCTCCTACAACAAAGCTCTCTGCGAGTACTTGACGAGCCATATAGTCGCCGAATTCTGCTACAACAGCGTCGGTCTCTTCATGGTGGGCAAGTGTTACATATATCTTGTCGGTTATCTCATAACCACTCGATTTGCGGATGTTTTGTATACGGTTGATAAGCTCACGAGCATAACCCTCACGACGCAACTCGTCGGTAACTGTGATGTCGAGTGCTACAGTGAGGCGACCCTCGTTGGCTACGAGCCATCCGGGAATATCCTCCGAGAGGATTTCAACATCGGCAGCCTCAACAACGGCCTCAGTACCGTCTACATTGAATGTAAACGAACCGTTCTTCTCGAATGTGAGAATATCCTCTTGGCTCATATCGGCGATGATAGCGGCAAGTTGTTTCATAATCTTACCGTAACGCGGGCCGAGTTTCTTGAAGTCGGGTTTTACGCGTTTTACCAAGATGCCGGCAGCATTGTCGACAAACTTCAATTCCTTAACGTTTACCTCGGCGAGAATCAACTCTTTCATAGCCTCGATGTGGCGACGTTGTGTTTCGTCTACAACGGGAATCATAAGTGTGGTGAGGGGTTGACGTACCTTGATGTTCACCTTGCGACGCAATGCCAATACCATCGATGTGATGTCTTGTGCTATGCGCATGCGCTCCTCCAACTCGCTGTCGATATACTCGGTGTGGCAAGTGGGGTATTGACTGAGGTGTACCGATTGGTTGTCTGTTCCGGCTGCTGTAGTAAGGTCGGTGTAAAGACGGTCGGCATAGAACGGTGCAATAGGAGCCATCAAGCGAGCGATGGTCTCGAGGCAGGTGAAGAGGGTTTGATAAGCGGCGAGCTTGTCTTGGTTCATGTCACCACCCCAGAAACGTTTGCGGTTGAGACGTACATACCAGTTACTCAAGTTGTCGTTCACAAAGTCGGCAATAGCACGACCGGCACGAGTGGGCTCGTATGATGCATAGTACTCGTCAACCTCTTTGATAAGAGAGTTGAGCAGTGAGATAATCCAACGGTCAATTTCGGGACGCTCGGCAACGGGTACTTGCTCCTCGGTGCCTGTAAAGCCGTCTACATTGGCGTAGAGTGCAAAGAATGAGTAGGTGTTGTAGAGTGTGCCGAAGAATTTACGACGTACTTCCTCAACGCCTTCGATATCGAACTTGAGGTTGTCCCAAGGTGATGAGTTGGTTATCATGTACCAGCGCAAGGGGTCTGAGCCGTACTTCTCGATAGTCTCGAATGGGTCAACGGCGTTACCAAGACGTTTCGACATCTTGTTACCGTTCTTATCCAATACAAGACCGTTTGAGATAACGGTTTTGTACGAAATGTTGTCGAATACCATAGTTGAAATGGCGTGCAATGTGTAGAACCAACCACGAGTTTGGTCTACACCCTCGGCGATAAAGTCGCAGGGGAATACATCGCCACGCTCAAACGACTCTTTGTTCTCAAAGGGATAGTGTATTTGAGCATAAGGCATTGCACCTGAGTCGAACCATACGTCGATGAGGTCGCTCTCGCGGCGCATGGGCTTACCACTGGCCGATACAAGCATGATGTCGTCAACATAGGGACGGTGCAAGTCTATCTTATCGTAGTTCTCTTGAGTATATACACCGGGGATAAATCCGTTGTCGCGGTAGGGGTTGCTTGCCATTACACCGGCTGCAACAGCCTTGTCAATCTCGTTGTAGAGTTGCTCGGCCGACTCGATGCATATCTCTTCGTCGCCCTCTTCTGTGCGCCAGATGGGGAGGGGTGTACCCCAGTAACGCGAACGGCTCAAGTTCCAGTCGTTGAGGTTTTCGAGCCACTTACCAAAGCGACCTGTACCGGTAGCCTCGGGCTTCCAGTTGATAGTCTTGTTGAGGGCTATCATGCGATCTTTGGCTGCAGTAGCACGGATAAACCAGCTATCCAAGGGATAGTAAAGAACGGGCTTGTCGGTACGCCAGCAGTGGGGGTAGTTGTGCACGTGTTTCTCCATCTTGAAGGCCTTTTGTTCGGCTTTCATCTTCATGCAGATATACACGTCGAGACTCTCGGCTGCTGCAGCAGCTTGTTCGTCGTACTTGCCGTTTACGGTAAATTGGGGGTCATAGGCGTTCTTCACCCAACGACCTTCATATTCGCGATATACATCTTCGTGGATGCACTCTTTAACAAAGCGCTCGTCAAGTTCGTTCATGGAGTAGAACTTACCGGTAAGGTCTACCATAGGACGAGTTTCGCCACGTTTGTTAATCATGAAGAGTGAGGGGATGCCGGCAGCACGTGCTACAAATGCGTCATCGGCACCGAATGTGGGCGCGATGTGTACGATACCTGTACCATCCTCGGTTGTTACATAATCACCGGGAATTACACGGAATGCCTTGTCGGCAGCCTCTTGCCAGTTGCCCTCTTCGTCTACAGTCACGGGTTTTACCCAAGGCAACAATTGCTCGTAGTGCATGCCCACGAGGTCGGTACCTTTGTATTCGCCCACCACCTTGAAGGGGATGAGTTTGTCGCCGGGCTTGTAATCTTCGAGAGGCATACCCTCAGCCTTTTGATTGAAGTGGTGATAGAGCAGGGGCTTGGCCAATACAACGGTCATCTTCTCGCCGTTGTAGCCATTGTATGTTTGTACTGCAACGTAGTCGATTTTAGGACCAACGCACAGTGCGGTGTTTGAGGGGAGTGTCCAAGGTGTGGTTGTCCATGCAATGAAATAGGGCGTACCCCATTGAGCCATTTCGGGCTTGGGATCGACCATCTTGAACTGACCTACTACGGTGAGGTCTTTCACGTCGCGATAGCAACCGGGTTGGTTCAACTCGTGCGAGCTGAGTCCTGTACCTGCTGCAGGCGAATAGGGTTGAATAGTATAACCCTTATATAGTAAGTTCTTGTTGTAGAGTTGTTTCAAGAGCCACCACAAGGTCTCGATGTAACGATTGTCGTAGGTGATATAGGGATTTTCCATATCTACCCAATAACCCATCTTGTGAGTGAGGTCTTCCCACTCATGAGTATATTTCATTACATCTTTGCGACATGCTGCATTGTAATCGGCAACAGTAATAGTCTTTCCGATAGCCTCTTTGGTAATACCCAAAGCCTTCTCAACACCCAACTCTACGGGGAGTCCGTGTGTATCCCAACCGGCCTTACGCATTACTTTGTAACCCTTCATGGTTTTGTAACGGCAGAATATATCTTTGATAGAGCGTGCCATTACGTGGTGAATACCGGGCATGCCGTTTGCCGAGGGAGGACCTTCGTAAAATACGAACGAGGGACAGCCCTCGCGAGTCTCTATACTCTTATGAAATACATCATTTTCGTCCCATTTCTTCAAGACTTCTTTGTTGATGTCCGAGAGATTGAAACCGCTGTATTCGGGAAATTTTTTGCTCATATTCTTGTTTTATTATTGTTTTCTAAAAATATCGGCGAAGATACTAAAAAATAGTGTATCTATTGCGATAGTTTTATATTTATTAATCTATTTATTGAAATAATTTTGTTTTTGCTACTTCTGAGTGGCTGTGAATGATGTAGTGTTGTTATCCTACGCCTAAGTCGGTGTTGGCTATGAGTACCTCTATCTTGCTGTCGTTGAGGAGGGTGGGGTATACCTCTTGCTCAAACCATTGTGCCAATTCGTGGTCTTGCTTGATATCGGTGCTATTGTTGTTGAATACGTTTACGCTGGCATATTCAAAGTGCTCACGGGCGGTGTTTATGTCGCGCAATATTCGTTCTTTGCTGTCGCCTTGTGTACAACATAGGAGGCACACACCGTCGAAGTATCGCGCTACGTCGGTTGGTTTTACATCTTCTGCCACACCTTTGTTCCATTGGGCGCGTTGCTTGCCGTCGAAGCTCTCAATGCCACAGCGAAACTTTACCGTAGCGGGTGCAAACAGTTGAGCGAAATCGGCCAACCGGTGTCGATATATATAGTGCATTTCGAACCACAATGTTTTTATCCTCTTTTCCCGTACAATGCTTTGTATCAACTTGATAGTGTCGCTATCAAGTTCTATGCCCGAGCCCGAATTGATAATGTCGAGAGTGCCAAACTTGCCGGTAACTTGCAACAAAACTTCGCGATTCGTTTCGTAAGGTGTTGTGCTTGTGTCGGTGTGGTAATCGCAAAATTGACATTTGCCCCAGCGGCATCCTGTGCCTTGGAGCAAGACGAATTCGCGCGGAAATTTCTCTTCTATGACTGCGTAACGTTTCATAACCATTTGTCCGACGAGAGGTGACGTTTTATCCAACCTATCACTAAGTAGGCCATGGGTGTACCCATGGTGGCCTCGATAAGCAGTTTCGAAACATATTGGAATGCCAGCATGTACAATAGGTCGTGCGTGCTTACAACGCCTGCAAAGGCTATCAGCACAAATGGTACTGTGTCAAAGATGTATCCTATAGCCGAGCTGCCTATGGTGCGCACCCACAGCTTGCGCCCTTTCATGCGTATTTTGATCCGCTCCATGACCCATGCGTTCGATAGTTCTCCACACAAGAAACCCGCCAATGAGCCGAGTACGATGCGAGGTACGTAGTTGAATATGTGGTTGTAGGCCGTAGCTGTTTCGTCGAGATATGAGGGCGAGGGTAGCCACACACCCACTTGCGTGCATATAACCAATAGTATATTACACACCAATGTGAGGTAGATTACACGCTTTGAGGTGCGAAATCCCCATATTTCGGTGAGTACGTCGCCCAGCATGTAGGCAAAAGGAAAGGTGATAGTACCGGCATCGAAGTAGAACAGCCCGAAGAGGCTTATTACCTTCACAGCCATAATGTTCGATACGAGATATAGCGTCACAAATAACGCTGTGACAATCATCAATGGCCAATGATTGACTCCTCGGTTTTTTAAAGGGTTTTCCAAAACCTTGTTCATTGTTGTATAAATTTAGTTGTGTGAAAAATCGATTTTCGGGCCCAAATTTACCCAATTCTTTTCACATGACACGATTATTTCATTGTTTTTTGTAACTTTGTTGCCACACATATTTATAGATGTATATATATCGTGAAAGTAGCTATCATCAATCGAAGTGACTTGCGAGGCGGTGCTGCGCTATCGTCTTATCGTCTCATGCACGCTTTGCGTCATGAAGGGGTCGACGCCTCTATGTTGGTGTGTGATGCCGTGGGTAGTGATACGCATGTAACGAATTATGCCCATCCCTTGCTCGATAAGTATCACTTCTTGGCCGAACGATTACAGATTTTCTGCAACAATGGTTTTTCGCGCGAAAATCTCTTTAAAGTCGACACCGCCGATTGGGGGCGCGATTTGAGTCATCATCCCATCGTGCAAGATGCCGATGTGGTGTTGCTCAATTGGATTAATCAAGGGGCCATGTCGCTCGATAGTATTGCACGTATATGTCGCTCGGGTAAACCGGTTGTGTGGATCATGCACGATATGTGGAACTGTACCGGTATATGTCATCATGCCTACGATTGCGAGCGTTTTAAGCAGGCCTGCGGTGCTTGTGTTTATCTTGCGTCACAGTCATCCACCGACCTCTCGCATCGCTCATGGCGCAATAAAAAGGTCTTATACGCTATGCCCAATCTGCACTTCGTGTCAGTGAGTAATTGGCTGGCTGATAAATGTCGCCACAGCTCGTTGCTCGGTGCCAAGAAGGTCGAGGTTATTCCCAATACCATGCCGGTAGAAAGTTTTACCTACGCTCGCAAGCCCAATGCAGATATAGGCCTGCTGCCCGATGTTAAAGTGATTGCTATGGGAGCTGCCCGACTCGATGACCCTGTCAAGGGGTTTGATATACTTATCGATACCACTCGGTATATTCGTGAGCATCGTCCGCAGTTGGCTCATAAACTTCATCTTATGCTCTTCGGCGATATTCGCGATGCCTCCTTGTTACAACAGTTGGCACTGCCATATACACATTTAGGAACAATTCGCAATCATCAAATAGCCGATGTCCTGTCGCATGCCGACATTCTATTGTCTACATCGTTGTATGAATCATTCGGAGCTACACTCTTTGAGGGACAAGCCGCCGGATGTGTGCCTGTAACCTTTGGAAATGGCGGACAGGCCGATATTGTCAATCACCTCAGCACTGGTTATATTGCACGATACAAGTCGTGCGAAGATGTGGCTAATGGAATAGAGTGGGCGGTAACAACATCGATAGACCGTGCCATGTTGCACAACGAAGTAGTCAATCGATTCTCCCCTCAAGTGGTAGCCCGTCGCTATATCGATTACCTCTCGTCGTTATTGTAGTACTTCAAGTAAAGAGAAATGGTGTTCCTGTACAGGTGGTAATGAAGTCTACGGGACACAATCACTACAAAGCGATGAAATCCAACATTGATATTGCCGATGATATTAAGGATAATGTAATGAGTAGATTTAATCAGTTGTTTGCCAAATAATTTGAGAAGTATTTTTCAGGTCTTGCCGCTAATGTCGGAGAATAATGAATTATCTTTGTGTCGAACTTAATCAATAAACAGCTATGCAAATAGAAAAGTATAAACAATTTAACGATATCATTCTATTAATCAAACAAGCACGAGTTAAGGCTATTGGTTCCGTTAATAGAGAGATGATAGAGTTGTATTGGAATGTCGGTTGCTATATCAGTACAAGGATAGACGAATCTGTTTGGGGTGAATCTGTTGTTGAAGAATTAGCTGAATATTTGAAAAAGACGGAACCTACACTTAAGGGATTCTCCGACAAGAATCTTTGGAGAATGAAGCAGTTTTATGAAACATACAAGAACGATCCAAAACTCTCAGCACTTCTTAGAGAAATTAGTTGGACTCATAACCTTACGATTATGAGTAGAGCTAAAACGCAAGAAGAAAGAGAATTCTATCTGAATTTAACCATCAAGGAGCATTATTCGACAAGGGAGTTAGATAGACAGATAAGTAGTGGATTGTATGAGAGAACTATGTTGAACGATGTTAAACTTTCTGCTATTGCAAAAGAGAAACATCCTGATATAATAAAGAACTTTAGAGATAACTATGTACTCGAATTTCTTGGACTGCCCAAACAACACTCTGAGCATACTTTGCAAAAACATTTAGTGAAGCAAATGAAAGAATTCATACTTGAATTAGGTAAAGATTTTTTGTTTGTTGATGAGGAGTATCGAGTTCAGGTCGGCAATTCTGATTTCTATATAGACTTGTTATTTTATCATAGAGGATTGCAATGCCTTGTAGCATTTGAGTTAAAAGCCGATAAATTCC
The DNA here is from genome assembly GCA_017935645.1 of Bacteroidaceae bacterium. Classification (GTDB taxonomy): domain Bacteria; phylum Bacteroidota; class Bacteroidia; order Bacteroidales; family Barnesiellaceae_A; genus Barnesiella_A. The sequence goes on from JAGBHF010000014.1 coordinate 12,804, forward strand.
GCCCGGAACACATCGGTCAACTTGATTTCTATCTTGAGGCATTGGATAGAGATGTCAGAAAACCTAATGAAAATCCAAGTATAGGTATCTTGTTGTGTAAGGATAAGGATAATGAAGTTGTTGAGTATGCTTTAAGCAGGTCGCTTTCCCCAACTATGGTTGCCGAGTATCAAACACAACTACCGGATAAGAAGCTATTACAGCAGAAGTTACAGGAAATTTTTGAATAGCCTATGACACACTCTGCTCCCTACTATAACCCTTCAAGTTAAGAGAAATAAAAAAAAGGAAACAACACTGAGGTTGTTTCCTTTTTCTTTGCGGAGAGTGAGGCTCCAGAACTTACAGAATCATAGAAAATCATAAAATTTCAATTCGTTGTAAATTAAGCGTTTATAAAATTGTTAAATTCATTGAAACTCATAGGGTGCATTTTGATATATGAAAAATTGGGTGTAATTTTGGGTGTAACTTTTTAACGCACCCAAT
>JAGBHF010000015.1 GCA_017935645.1 Bacteroidaceae bacterium
CCTTAGCAGCACCTGTTGAAGAGGGGATGATGTTGCCGCTGGCAGCGCGACCACCACGCCAGTCTTTCAAAGAAGGACCGTCAACAGTCTTTTGAGTAGCTGTTGTAGAGTGAACAGTAGTCATCAAACCGTCGGTGATACCGAAGTTGTCGTGCAAAACTTTGGCGATGGGAGCCAAGCAGTTGGTTGTACAAGAAGCGTTAGAAACGAATTGAGTGCCTTTAACGTATGTTTTCTCGTTTACACCGCATACAAACATGGGGGTGTCGTCCTTTGAGGGAGCTGACATAACAACGTATTTAGCACCGGCCTCGATGTGAGCTTGAGCTTTGTCTTTTGACAAGAAAAGACCTGTAGACTCAACTACATACTCTGCACCGATTTCGTCCCATTTCAAGTCAGCGGGGTTGCGCTCGGCAGTAACGCGGATAGCGTTGCCGTTAACGATGAGCTTGTTGTTCTCAACGTCGGCTTCGATAGTACCTTCGAATTGGCCGTGCATAGTGTCATACTTGAGCATGTATGCCAAGTAATCTACGGGGCAAAGGTCGTTGATACCTACGATAACGATATCGTTTCTTTTTTGAGCGGCGCGGAAAACAAAGCGACCGATACGGCCGAAGCCGTTAATTCCTACTTTAATCATCGTGTTGGGGTTTTTGTTGTTTATAATTAAGTTTCTGGTTTATCTATTAAAAATGTATATAATTTAATAATATTTCTTATCTTTGCCAATAATTGATAATATTAATGGCTTGTTGGTTATAATATAACAATCTCGGTGCAGAATAGCTCGCTCTCAAAGGTTGTTCGTAACGCAAAGATAGATACAAACGAGTGAAATAGAGTCAAGTTGACTTGAATATTTTTCATCGAGTGTGGCTTATCCTTGCTATGTACTGCAAAGGTATAAAATATTTTATTTATATACTCGTAAAATTGTTTGTTATTTTGAGGTGTGTAAATGAAAATGTGTGTTTTTGGTGTTGATTTGTAACCTATATATAGCAATTGTGTTATTTATAAATTTTAAAATATAAAATTATGAGTTTTCTTAAAGATTTCAAAGCGTTTGCCATGCGCGGTAATGTGATTGATATGGCAGTCGGTGTAATCATTGGTGGTGCATTTGGTAAAATTGTCACCTCGGTAGTAAATGATATTATTATGCCTCCTATCGGATTGTTGGTGGGTGGTGTGAACTTTACCGACCTTAAATTGGTGATGAAGCCTGCCGAGCTCAACGAGGCCGGCGAGGAGATTGTGGCTGCTGTTACGCTCAATTATGGTAACTTCTTGCAACAAACTTTTGATTTTCTTATCATCGCTTTCTCTATTTTCTTGTTCATCAGCCTTATAAAGAAGGTGTCTGACCGAATGAAGACAGAAGAGCCTGCTCCCGAGCCTGCACCTGCTCCCGCTCCCGAGCCTTCGAACGAAGAAAAATTGCTCGCTGAAATTCGCGACCTCTTGAAAAAAGAAAAATAAGATAGTGAGTTAGAATAAAACAATCGCCCGACCATCAGTTGATGCGCGGGCGATTGCTTTTATAGGTAATATGTGTTAGATTAATATTGTTCCTTGTCGTTGGGGAAGTCTCTATTTTTTACGTCGTTGATGTAGTTTTGTACAGCGCCGGTGATGATGGTGTTGAGGTCGGCATAACGACGCAAGAAGCGGGGAGAGAAATTGTTGTTGATGCCCAACATGTCGTGCATGACGAGAACTTGTCCGTCTACGCCACCTCCGGCGCCTATGCCGATAATGGGTATGGTAAGTTCTTGCGCCACGCGGGTTGCTAAGTTGGCAGGTATTTTCTCAAGAACGAGAGCAAAGCAGCCGAGCTCTTCGAGCAGGTGTGCGTCTTCGATGAGTTTTTGTGCCTCGGCTTCTTCGCGAGCACGTACAGCGTATGTTCCGAACTTGTTGATCGATTGAGGTGTCAACCCTAAGTGTCCCATAACGGGTATGCCGGCACATAATATGCGTTCGATACTCTCACGCACCTCCGAGCCACCCTCAAGTTTGATACAGTCGGCATGAGTCTCTTTCATGATGCGAATGGCCGATGCGAGAGCCTCCTTTGAGTTTCCTTGATAAGTACCGAAGGGCATGTCTACAACAACCAATGCGCGTTTGACGCCACGTACCACCGATTTGCCGTGGTATATCATCTGGTCGAGAGTCATGGGTAGAGTAGTGACGTTACCGGCCATGACGTTTGAGGCAGAGTCGCCCACGAGGATAACATC
>JAGBHF010000016.1 GCA_017935645.1 Bacteroidaceae bacterium
GGATTGATGTCACTTGCTTCAAGACCGCCAAACAAGCATATGGGTTGTATCCATATCTTATTAGGTACGCTATTGTCGGCTGTGATATTTACAATCCACTCCTCATCGGGCTCACCTTGGAATGCACTGTTTGCAAAAGCAGTATATTCTCCAACGAACATGGCAACCTTGTTCTCGACATTAATACTTCTTGTCAAGGTCACATTCATGAGTGCCTGATACCACCACTCGTCGCCAATGGCATTACCAACACCTATCACACAATCCGATGCAAAGGAGATTGTTATACCCTCGTTGCTTTGCGATACTTGCATTTCGATGCTGCCTGTAGTGTCAATATTACTGCCGTCTACAGTAGCACCTATTATCATTTGGTATGTACTCTCTTGTTGGAACAAAGTTTGTCCTAACGGCATTGAAAGTGTACCCTTGGCAACATCGTAGGTAGCGTATATAGGGCTGATATCGCCTGCCTCAAGACCGTCAAACAAGCATATAGGTTGTATCCATATCTTATTTGGTACGCTATTGTCGGCTGTGATATTTACAATCCACTCCTCATCGGGATAGCCTTGGAATGCACTGTTTGCAAAAGCAGTATATTCTCCAACGAACATGTCCGCCTTGTTCTCGACTACTTGTATATCAAATTCTTGTTCATACGCATCACCGGTAAGGGCGTTTGTAACCTTTATGCGCATATATTTAAATGAGTCGCTATCGATAATGGTCTCGCTCGATACAAGTATGTTATTAACAACCATGTAGGGCGATATATTGCCTTGTCGATCGTACACCTCGTAGTTGAATGTAGCACTCTTATCGTCACACAATACCACGACATTGGTCAAAGGTGTGTTGGGGCTTGTGCCGATAGCAAATGATGTGGTGCTCAACTCTATTCCGTAAGGAGCTGCGATGTTAAATCTTCTTGTGAAGGTTATATTGAATAATGCCTGATACCACCATTCGTCGCCAATGGCATTGCCAACACCGAATATATAATCCGAAGCGAAAGAGATTTTTATATCCGCATCGCTCTGCGTTACCTGTAACTCAATGTTGCCGGTTGTATTCTTGTTACTTCCGTCTACCGACGTTCCTGTAATCATCTGATAGGTTCCGCTTTGTTGGTACAGAACTTGTCCCAAAGGCATTATTAATACACCTCTGGTAACATCGTAAGTAGCATAGATAGGACTTATATAGCTTGCATCAAGACCACCGAACAAGCACACCGGTTGTATCCATACTTTGTTGGGGATGTTGGCATCGGCTGTGATATTTACAACCCACTCCTCATCGGGCTCACCTTGGAATGCACTCTGTGCAAAAGCAGTATATTCTCCAACGAACATGGCCGCCTTGTTCTCAACTATCTGAATATCGAACGCTTGCTCATACGACTCGCCGGTAAGGGCGTTTGTAGCCTTTATGCGCATATACTTAAATGTGTCGTTATCGGCAATGGTCTCGCTCGACATGAGTGTGTTATTGACCACCATGTAGGGCGATGTGTTGCCTACGCGGTCGTACACCTCGTAGTTGAATGTAGCACTCTTATCGTCACACAAAACTGCTATGTCGGCAAGGGGTGTGTGGGGTGGTGTGCCGGCAGCAAAAGTTGTACTGCTCAACTCTATTCCGTATGGTGCGGTAGTAATGTCTTTCTTTGTAAAGCTTATATTGTGTAATGCTTGATACCACCATTCATTATTGGTAGCATTACCAACACCGAATACGATATCTGCGGGGAACGAAATTACAATACCTTTATCATCGATTGTTGCTTGCAGGGTAATATTGCCCGAAGTCTCTATCGTACTATAGTCGTATGATACGCCGGTAATCATTTGATATCCCGGTGTGGTGTACACAGCTTGTCCGATAGGCATGGTAAGCGTACCCGAAGCCTCGTCGTAAGTGGCGTATATGGCTGTAACGCCATCGGGGCGGAGTCCGCCAAAGATACATATGGGTTGTATCCACAATTTGTTTGCATCATTCTTGTCGGCTACAATGGTTATTTCCCACTCCTCGTCGGGATAACCACTGAATGCACTATTGGCAAACGCATCATACGAACCTATAAGTTTGTGTGCATTGGCCGAAACAATCTGAATATTAAATTCTTTCTCATAAGATTCACCGGTAGTGGTGTTAGTAGCCTTTATGCGCACATACTTGAACTTGTCGCTGTCGGCGACACTCTCGGTTGCGGTGAGTTTGTTATTGGTTATCTTATAAGGCGATTGTATTCCGTTGGGACCAAACAACTCATAACTGTATGTAGCATTATTATTGCTCGACAATACCTCTACATAAGATAGTGTTGTGCCGGCTGTAGCGCCTAAGGCATATTGAGTACTGTGCAATACAATGTCGTAGGGAGCAGCTGTGGGTGCAACAACGCCAAAAACAGCTCCATGGTCGTACATGAATGATATTTCCTGGTACGAGTCGGTCATATTATCGAGGCTGAAGTAGCCGTTGCCATATCCTTCCCATCCCCAATTGCAGTGTATCATTTGAGTAGATTGTTTCCAACCGTCGATGTTCCAGCAGTGGCCACCTTCAACGGCTACACCGCTATATACCACTACACGACCGTGTGATAGCTCGTCAAGGATAATTTCGAGCCACTTATTGCTGTTGGGATGTCTTGCTGCATAATATACGGTCTTTTTGTCGTATCCAAAGTTCCTTGTCAAGGCTTCAGCCACCAATTCGGTTTGTGTGCCCGAGCCATCCACTCCGTAGTTCATGTCGACAGATACACCGGCGTGATACAATAATCGTGCTACCTCGTCGTAGTTGCCGGTTTGTTCGCAGTTGTTTATGGCATTCCAGTCGTATGCCGGCTCGGCATCATAATTGATGCTGTGTATGCCGGTTTCCTCCGATGTATATGAGTAGCTACCCACCGCTTTCGAGGGATAACCCTGTACCATCATGGCTTGTGTCATGCCCACTGCTACACAGCCTACCAATGTGTTCTCACCATTGATTGTCGGACAATATTTGTTGTATGGGGCCGACTGTCCGAGATTGATGGTAATGAGCGGAGCAATATCGGGCGTATTGTTGATATCGATACTTGCTTTGCGTTGTTTTACGCGTTGCCATCCTATATGCTCAATGTTGCCCAAGTCCTTGGCACGTGCGGTAATGAGCTTGGCATTGAAGTCAAGCAGTTCGCTTACAGGCGCCGGTGCAGCAAACTCACCGGTGGTGTTGTAACCAATAACGGGCGATGACGACGATTGTGCCGACACAATAGCCCAACCACCGGCATTATATTCAACAATATAGTAAGCCGGAGTGTCATTTTGTTCAACAAGTCGCACACTTGCTTCTGTGTTATGATGCCACTCGTTGTCGAGAGACAAAAACGAGTCGGCAGTCTCTTTGGCTATGCTCGATGTGATTATTTCGGCCGAGACAAAAATGCTCATTGCCGAAATAAGAATAGCCGTGAATAATGCAGTAGCTCTTTTCATAGTAGTCGTTATTTAATTATTATTAATTCTTGATTGTATGTTTGCAAAGATAAATAAAAATTTTATTTATACAAGTGCTTTGTATAAAAGATTATAGTTATTTTGTTTTGAATAATTGGAATTTGTAATTTTACGCTCCGCGATAATTGGTGGGTGTGTGAATTATTCGACAGCAAAAAGGTCGCTGATAATAGTGTCGCTTATAAAAAGACCTTGGCGTGTGATGCGTAAATAACCGTCGACCTGTTCCATGTTGCCACACTGTATGTGTGGTTGCGCCATGCGATACATATAGTTGATAAGTGCCGTACTGAAGTGAGTAGTGATGTTGGCCTCGTCTATACCTTTGCGTGTGCGTAGGCGTGTAAGCAACATATCGTTGTAGCGGTCGAGTTCGGTAAGTTGTTCTTCCTCGTAGCAGCAACTGCCTTGTTCCAATGACTCGATATAGGCACGCGTATCGGCCGGATTATATCGGCGTGTGACACCATTGTAGCTGTGTGCCGCAGCACCCAATCCGAGGTAGTGTGTGTCGTTCCAGTACGATGAGTTATGTTGTGCCTCATAATGGGGTAGAGCAAAGTTGGATATTTCGTATCGGTGTAAGCCGGCTTCTTCAAGACGGTCAATAAGTCGTGAGTACATCGATAGGGATAGTTCGTCGTTACACTCTTGTACGAGACCTTGCTCTTTGAGCTTCATCAATGCAGTACCCTCTTCGTAGATGAGAGCATAAGCCGACAAGTGTTGTATGCCGGTCGACAGAGCCACGTCGATGTTTCTATCCCATGCCTCGAGGGTCTGATTGGGTAGGCCGTATATGAGGTCGATACTTATATTATTATATCCTGCAGCCTGACATCGGGCAATGGCGTCCAATGCCGCTTGAGCCGAATGTCGACGACGTAGAAAGTGTAAGTCTTTGTCGTCGAAACTCTGTATGCCTATGCTGATGCGGTTGATGGGGAGTGTGCGTAGGTGGGCAATGTATGACTCGCTGAGGTCGTCGGGATTACATTCGATAGTTATTTCGCGACATTCGCCCCATGCGATATATTTCGACAGATGTGTGAATAGTCGAGAGAGGGCTTCGGGCGCAAGTTGTGAAGGTGTTCCGCCACCTATATATAATGTGTGTATGGGTTGGCTTTGTATTTCATCTATGCGCATATCCAATTCGGCACACACTGCGTCGATGTATCTCGATTGCAACGACATGTCTGTACCCGAGTGAAAGTCGCAGTAAATACAACGCGTGTAACAAAATGGTATGTGTATATATATTCCTGCCATACGTTTGCGAAGATAATACAATTTTTTTAATAGAATAGTATAATCTTAAGTATAAACATGTTAATAAAAGAATGTCGTATAAATATAATGTGAAAAGCAAAAATGTTGTAAAAAATCTCGCTTTATACTTGCAAATTAATAATAAAATGGCTAAATTGCGTCCGCTTTTTCCAAAAAGGATAAAGTCATAAACAAAAAAGTATTTATTAATAACCTTAAAAGATAATATTATGAAGGTCTACAATTCGCAAGAAATCAAAAACATCGCCCTTTTGGGAAGTAAAGGAGCCGGTAAAACCACCCTCGCTGAAGCAATGCTTTACGAGTGTGGTGTGATAAAACGCAGAGGTAGTGTTGACGCAGGTAACACTGTTACAGACTATTTCCCCGTAGAGAAGGAGTATGGTTACTCAGTATTTCCTACTGTTTTCTATGCCGAGTTCCTCAATAAGAAACTCAATGTAATCGACTGTCCTGGTGCTGATGACTTTGTTGGAGGTGCTATCACAGCCTTGAGCATTACCGATACCGGTGTTATCGTTGTTGACTCTCAATATGGTGTTGAGGTAGGTACACAAAATATCTTCCGCACTGCCGAAAAATTGCATAAACCCATTCTTTTTGCCATGAACCAACTCGATGGCGAAAAGGCCGACTATGATAACTCAGTAGAGCAATTGCGTGAGGCTTTTGGTAACAAAGTTGTTCAAGTACAATATCCTCTCGCTTGTGGTGCATCGTTCAACTCAATGATTGATGTGTTGCTCATGAAGATGTATTCTTGGGGTCCCGACGGTGGTGTTCCTACTATCAGCGATATTCCCGAGAGTGAAATGCCTCGCGCATTGGAATTGCATCAAAAACTCGTTGAGGCTGCTGCCGAGAATGACGAAACATTGATGGATAAATTCTTTGACCAAGGTTCACTTACCGAGGATGAGATGCGTGAAGGTATCCGCAAGGGTCTTGTTACACGTAGCATCTTCCCCGTATTCTGCGTGAGCGCATTACGCGATATGGGTGTACGTCGTATGATGGAATTCTTGGGTAATGTTGTGCCTTTCGTTAACGATATGCCCCTTCCCATTACAACTCAAGCCGAAGAGGTTGCTCCCGATCCCAATGGTCCTGTAAGCCTTTATGTATTCAAGACTACTGTTGAGCCCCACATTGGTGAGGTATACTACTTCAAGGTAATGTCGGGTACGCTCAAAGAGGGCGACGACTTGCAAAATATGAATCGCGGTAGCCGCGAGCGTATGGCTCAAATATTCTGTGTAAGCGGACAAATCCGTACTAAGGTTGATCAATTGGTAGCAGGCGATATAGGTGCCAGCGTGAAACTCAAAGACGTACGCACCGGTAACACTCTTAATGAAAAAGGATGCGAATATGTATATGACCTTGTACAATATCCTGCACCTAAATATCAACGCGCTATCCGTCCGTTGAATGAGGCTGATGCTGAGAAGTTGAGCGAAATCCTCACTCGTATGCACGAAGAAGATCCCACTTGGGAGGTTGTTCAATCGAAAGAGTTGAAACAAACTATCGTATCGGGTCAAGGTGAATTCCACTTGCGTACTCTCAAATGGCGTATCGAAAACAACGATAAGTTGCCTATCGAATTTGTTGAGACTCGCATTCCTTATCGTGAGACTATTACAAAGGCTTCTCGTGCCGACTATCGTCACAAAAAACAATCGGGTGGTGCCGGTCAATTTGGTGAGGTACACATTATCGTCGAGCCTTACTACGAAGGTATGCCTGCTCCCGATACATACAAATTTGGCAACCAAGAGTATCGCATGAACGTGCGTGATACTCAAACTATCGACCTCGAATGGGGTGGTAAGCTCGTAGTTGTTAACAGTATCGTTGGTGGTGCTATCGATGCACGCTTTATCCCCGCTATTGTCAAGGGTTTGATGGATCGCATGGAACAAGGTCCTCTCACCGGTTCGTATGCTCGTGATGTACGTGTATGTATCTATGACGGTAAGATGCACCCCGTTGATTCAAACGAAATTTCATTCCGCTTGGCTGCTCGCAACGCATTTAGCGAGGCATTTAAAGCTGCTGGTCCTAAGATTTTGGAGCCTGTTTACGATGTTGAAGTTCTCGTTCCCAGCGATAAGATGGGTGATGTAATGAGTGACTTGCAAGGTCGTCGCGCCATCATCATGGGTATGACAAGCGAAAAGGGATTTGAGAAACTCTCGGCTAAGGTACCTTTGAAAGAGATGTCTTCTTACTCTACTGCACTTAGTTCTTTGACAGGTGGTCGTTCATCGTTCACAATGAAGTTCGCTTCTTACGAGCTCGTTCCCGGCGATGTACAAGAAAAACTCCTCAAAGCATACGAGGCTGAAGAAAAAGAAGATTAATAGATTCGATATAAATATAAACACCAACGTTATACCATGTGTGGTGTAGCGTTGGTGTTTTGTATAAATTAATGTGTGATATAACAGTAAATATTATGAAAGATTCGTGGAAATTATGGTGTTTGTTGCCTCTGTTGACAATTTTATTGTCGGGATGTGATAAACGATGGTCTGACCTGAACGGTATAAGAGAGCATGGCAGTACCGGAAATCTGTCGATTACCGTAAATGGCGTTACATTTAATATGATATACGTCGAAGGTGGAACATTCGATATGGGTGTTACTCCCGAACAGAATGATGACGGTAAGATAGATGATTATAATGCACCTGTACATGAAGTTACGTTGAGCGGTTTCTATATTGGTGAGACTGAGGTTACACAAGAATTGTGGACAGCGGTGATGGGCGAAAATCCTGCTGTTTACAAGTATTATTCCTATAGCAATAATATGCCGGTTGAGAATGTATCTTGGGATGATTGTCAAGAATTTCTTGACCGCCTAAGTGAATTGTTGGGAAGGACGTTTACATTACCCACCGAAGCACAGTGGGAATATGCTGCTCGCGGAGGCCAAAAGTCTGAGGGATATAAATACAGTGGAAGTAATAATGTTGATGACGTGGCATGGATATGGACCAATTGTGGTGTAAGTCTCCGAGAGGTTGCAACGAAGTCGCCCAATGAATTGGGTATATATGACATGAGTGGTAGTGTAAGTGAATGGTGTCAAGATTGGTATGTCGAGGATTATTATACGAACTCACCACAGCTCAATCCCGTTGGACCATCGGAGGGTAAAAGCCGTATCCATCGCGGTGGTAGTTGGACTACCTATGAGTGGTCTGCTCGCAGTTCTTATCGCTCGTGCAAGAATCCGCTGTATATTGAAAACGATACCGGTTTGCGTATAGTTTTGAAAAGATAGTGATAAAGCATTATATCTCTACTATATTTTGCCAATGAACTAAAATGGTTGGTGTAGTATAAGTTGTTGAGATAAAATAGATTATAGCACCCTTGACGAAATCCTGTCATGGGTGCTTCTTTATATGGTAATGTTAATGTAATGTTGAAGTGACACTTCTAAGATTAACTCTTTTGGTTAAAAATATTAAAATACGCTCCAAATGTTAAATGATTATTTGTTGTTAAACATTTATTTGTTAAATTTGCACTGAATTGTTAAAGCAACTGCCGCTTTTTATGTTAGTTTTATTAAACCGAACTTATAAATAATTTGTTTAATTCATAAAAACAGCGTTGCACAATAAGATAACAACAGAGTAAAAGATAGCGGTATGAAAAAGTCAACAATCTGGTTTCTTGCCATAACAATGGCTGTTACTTTTGCCGGCTTGCTGTTTACGCAATTTATGTATATGGAGAATATGATAAAGATGCGTAAAGAGCAATTTAAGGAGGCTGCTCAACGTAGTCTCTATACCGTTTCGACCATGTTGGAGGAGGATGAAGCGCAACAGTTCCTTACCGAAGCGCTTGAAGACGACCTGATGTTGCATCATCATCACGACATTGGTGATATTGTTGTACAACCCCAGTTGGCTATTACAGCTCCCGATGGTTCGGTGACAACATTTACATTTAATAATATCAAAGACCGTGCTTTGGCCCTCAAGAGTCGTCCTTCGTTGAGAGGTCAGTCGAAGATACCGGCTCCCATGATGAATGCCTACAAGAATATGCAAGAGTTGTTGCGTAGTCAGTATCTTTATCAACGTGGACTTATTGATGATGTGATTATTAATATCCTCGGCCAAGCAAGTTCTAAACCTATATTGGAGCGTATTGATACTCGCAAGTTGGGTTATTATCTCAAGACCGAGTTTGAAAACAACGGGCTTAACCTGCCATTCGAGTATGCCGTTATCGACAATAAGGGTAGGGTGGTGTATGACAGTGCCGACTACAATCCGGCGGTGTCGCGCAACATGCTCTTCTCGCAAATTATCTTCCCCAACGACCCTCCCGGACGTCGCAATACGTTGCGTGTATATTTCCCTACACAGAACGATTATCTGTTCGATTCGGTGCGGTTTATTATCCCTTCGTTCATCTTTACGTTGATAATGTTGATAACATTCACCTTCACGATTATTGTGGTGTTCCGTCAAAAGAAACTCACCGACATGAAGAATGACTTTATCAACAACATGACACACGAGTTTAAGACTCCTATATCTACCATTTCGCTCGCTGCACAGATGCTCAACGACCCTGCCATGAGCAAGAGTCCGGCTATGTTTAAGCACATATCGGGCGTGATTAACGACGAGACAAAGCGATTGCGATTGCAAGTAGAGAAGGTATTGCAAATGTCGATGTTCGACCGCCAAAAGACGCAGCTTAAGTTGCACAATGTCGATGTCAATGACTTGATAGCAGGTGTGATGAGTACCTTTAAGATTAAGGTCGAGAAGTTTGGTGGTACAATCGATGCTGACCTGCCTGCCGAAGATATGATAGTAGCAGTCGATGAGATGCACTTTACCAACGTTATCTTCAACCTGCTCGACAATGCCGTGAAGTATCGACGCGAAGAAGTACCCTTGTCGCTCTTTATCAGCACGCGAATACTATCGGACGACCGAGTGGAAATAGCCATTCGCGACAATGGTATAGGTATCAAGAAAGACGATTTGAAAAAGATATTTGACAAGTTCTATCGCGTATCGACCGGCAATCGCCATGATGTAAAGGGCTTTGGATTGGGTCTTGCCTATGTGCACAAGATTATCAAAGACCACAAAGGCGATATACGTGCCGAAAGCGAGCTGAACGAAGGTTCAACATTTATAATAACATTACCCCTAATAAAAGAATAAAATTATGGACGAAAAATTGCGTATTTTGCTTTGCGAAGATGATGAAAACCTCGGTATGTTGCTTCGCGAATATTTGCAAGCCAAAGATTATGATGCCGACCTCTGTTCGGACGGTGATGCCGGTTATAAAGCCTTCTTGAAGGGCAAATACGATTTGTGTGTGCTCGATGTAATGATGCCTAAAAAAGATGGCTTTACATTGGCTCAAGAGATTCGTGCCGTTAATGGCGAAGTGCCTATTATTTTTCTCACTGCCAAGTCTTTGAAGGAAGATATTCTCGAAGGTTTCAAAATTGGTGCCGACGACTATATTACCAAACCTTTCTCTATGGAGGAGCTCGTATTCCGTATTGAAGCTATCCTCCGTCGCGTAAAGGGTAAGAAAGGTCGTGAAGTTACTTTCTATCGCATTGGTCAGTTTACATTTGATACTCAAAAGCAAGTTCTTACCATTGGCGATAAGGTTACCAAGTTGACTACCAAAGAGTCGGAGTTGTTGAGCCTTTTGTGTGCTCACATCAACGATATATTGGAACGCAACTATGCTCTCAAGACTATCTGGATTGATGACAACTACTTCAATGCTCGTAGCATGGACGTATATATCACCAAGTTGCGCAAACACTTGAAGGACGACCCCTCTATCGAGATTATCAATATTCACGGTAAAGGTTACAAACTTATCTCGCCCGATCCTGCCGAGGTGAAAGTGTGATAATCCCATTAAATTATCATAAGAGGTTGTCTGACGTTTTTCGCCGGGCAACCTCTTGTTGCTTTTGAGAGAATATGTTATATCATAGGATTATACTATTGTGCGTGTTGCTATCATCGGCTGTGAGCCTCTGTGCTGTTACGCCTTGTCAACGCCTCTTGCAGAGTGACGACATGGCTCATGCCTCGGTGGGTGTACACATTGTCGATGTCAATACTCGTGAGGTCATTGCGTCGTGTAATGCCGATGAGGCTCTTGTGCCGGCTTCGTTGATAAAACTCTTTACCGCAACTGCTGCCATGACGTGTTACGATGACGATACCCGTTGGTACACGCATGTGGGGTATACCGGCAGTGTGGCCGATGGAGTGCTGCAGGGCGATGTTGTTGTGCGTGGAGCTATTGACCCATCTTTGGGCAATAGTCGTTCGTCACAGCCTACAACGCTGTTTGTCGATTCGTTGTTATCGACTCTATCACGTGCAGGTGTGCGTCACATTACAGGCAGTGTGGTTGTCGATGCTTCGCTATGCACCATGGGTGGCTGGAACGAATGGATGGCCGAAGATATGGGGTTTTATTATGGTGCGCCATGTTTTGGTGTCAACTATATGAACAACGAGTACAAGTTGTTTTTACATACCGATTCGGCTGGTACAACGCCTCGCATTATAGGTACATCTATGCCCACCCCCGAGTTGCATTATCTCAATCATCTCACTACAGGTGTTAAGGACTTGTCGGAGGTATATATTACCCCCTATACACCTCATTGCCTGCTCATGGGCAGTGTACCGGCACAGCGCGATAGCTTTGCTATCAAGTGTGCCATGCCCGATGCTCCCTTGTTCATGGCCAATGATATTTACCGAGCCTTGCACGATGCCGGCATTAAGGTCGATGGTAGCCCTGTTACCGACCGTATGCTGCGAGAGCAGGGTAGGAGTGTGCCTCGTATTGCCACACTGCTGTACTCGCATGCATCTGACTGCCTGAGTGATATGGTGCGCGAGATGTTACATAAGAGCAACAACCTCTATGCCGAGTCGTTGTTACGATATGTTGCACTAAGTAGAGATAGTATTGCCTCATTACCCCGAGCATTGTCTGTCGAACGCACCCTGTTGAGTCGGATGGCACTCGATACACTTGCTATGACAATAACCGATGGTAGTGGCCTATCGCGCAAGAATGTTGCAACACCGCAGCTCATAGCCTCTATGTTGGTTACCGCCTATCACGATGACGCTGTTGGTAGTCGTCTTCTCGACCGTTTGCCACAAGCCGGTCGTGAGGGTAGTGTGCTCTCGTTCATGTCGCGCAAGCCTCTGCCGGGTATCTTACGCCTTAAGAGTGGCAGTATGGGTGGTGTATTGTGTTATGCCGGATACTATCAGCATGCCGGTAATGTATATGCCATTGTGCTCATGAGCAACCATCATAAGTGTAAAAATTCGGTAGTGCGTAGCAACTACGAACGCCTATTGCGCGATATTTTCGGTAGCAAATAACAATTAAACGAATATTATGCCCGATTATAGCCGATATTTTGTAAATATCGCTATTTTTGCAATATAAATACATAATAGATGGATAGTAGTAAATATACCAGTAACATAGCCGAGCAGCTATCGCAGTTGCGCGACCTGCTCATTGTTATTGAGCGTAGCAACGATGCCCCCGACGTGCTATATAAGATAGCCATAGAAAAGTCGCAGCACATCACCTCGCTTGTCGAGGAGTGGCGTGCCGAGGTCGATCCTGCACCGGTCGAGATACCTGCCGAGTATGCCTCTTGGTTGGAAAACGACACCAAAACTGAGCCGGAGGACTCGGATATCAACCACATTGCAGACGTGGTCGATTTGCACTCCCTTGCTATAGAGCCCGACGAAGCTGTTGCAGAGGAGGAGTTGCTTGACGTGGTTGCTCCTGTACCCACCGACGACGTTCAGCCCGATGCCGTGCCACAAGAGAGTACTGTAGAGGAAGAATACGTAGCTCCTTTTGTTGAGGATGATGTATATACCGACGACATGCCGTCCGATACCGATGAGGAGCCCGGGTATAATGAAGAAGCCGACGACGTAATTCCTGTTGATAGCCCCTCCGACGAGGTGTACACCGACGAAGAGCCCACCTTTGACAACGATATTATCAACGACGACAACGAGGCATATGATGATGTGGTAGTTGTAGACTACGATGTCGTTGCATCCGACAATCTTGTTGAGGAGTATGACGATGATGACGATTTCGACGACGACTTCTCGGATGATGACGATGACGATGATGATGAAGGCGACGATGTAGAAGTCCTACTCGAACAAGAACTTGCGATAGACGAGTTCTACAACCGAGGTGAGCCGTTCGATAACGACACCATTACGGTGGGCGAAATGATGAGCGTGCGCCAAGCCAAGGAGTTGCGCAAGGCTCTCAGCCTCAACGACCGCTTCCGTTTCCGTCGCGAACTCTTTGGTAACAGCGATGTTACGATGAACGACACGCTCAACCTCATCGACACTATGAACGACTATAACGAAGCGCTCGAATATCTCACACAAGACCTCGAGTGGAGTCCCGAGGAGCCTGTGGTACAAGAGTTCCTGCAACTTGTCGAACGCCATTTCAAAAAACAATAACAATGGGAAAGCTATATTTAGTACCCACACCCGTGGGTAATCTCGAAGACATTACCTTGCGTGCATTGCGCATCTTGCGCGAGGTCGATTGCATCCTCGCCGAGGACACCCGCACCAGCGGTGTATTGCTCAAGCACTACGACATACAGGCGCGCCTACAGTCGCACCACAAGTTCAACGAGCACAACACGGCCGACTCTATAGTAGCACGCATCGTAGCCGGCGAGACCATTGCCCTCATCACCGATGCCGGCACACCCGCCATATCCGACCCCGGATTTCTCCTCGTTCGCGCCTGCTGTCGTGCCGGTGTCGAGGTCGAGTGCCTTCCCGGAGCCACAGCCTTTGTGCCCGCACTCGTCATGTCGGGATTGCCCAACGAGAAGTTCTGTTTCGAAGGCTTCCTCCCACAGAAGAAAGGGCGCAACAGCCGTCTCGAAGTCCTTGCCACCGAGGAGCGCACCATGATTATCTACGAGTCGCCCTTCCGTCTGGTCAAGACACTAACCCAACTCGCCGAGGTAATGGGTGCCGAGCGCGAAGCAGCCGTCTGCCGCGAGATATCGAAACTACATGCCGACACCCAGCGCGGTACACTCGCATCCCTTGCGCAGCACTTTACCCTCAACGAGCCCAAGGGCGAGATTGTCATCGTTGTAGCCGGTGCACCCGAGCAACCCCGAGTCAAGCATGACAAGTATGCCGACAAAAAAGAAAAACGTCAACCCATAGAACAATAACCCTCAAATATCACTAAAGATGAAAAAAAGTATTTACCTACTACTGCCCATTGCAGCCGCTATGGCAGTATCATGCAACAACGGCGTAAGCCCCCAAGAACAAGCCCTGCAGCAAGCCAACGACTCACTGCAACAAGCCAATGCCGAGATACGCAGTTATTATGAAGAGATGATAGGCTACATCACCGAGATCGACGCCGACATGCAAGCCATCAAGAGCGCCGAGAACTTTGTGATAGAGCAAAGCGCCGACACAGGCGACATCACCGTATCGGCACAGTCGCGCATCAAGAAAGATATCGAATTCATGGCCAACACCCTGCAACGCAACCGCGAGCGCATAGCCGAGTTGGAGAAAAAGCTCAAGACCTCCAATGCCAACTCAGCCGCCCTGCGCAAGAGCATCGAGCAACTCAAGTCACAGTTGGCCGAGAAAGACGCCCTCATCGTCGAGTTGCAAGCCTCACTCGCAGCACGCGACGTGCGCATCAACGAGCTCGATCAGGCTGTGAGCAACCTCTCGACACAAGTCACCGACCTCACCAACGTGACACAATCGCAAGCCAACGTCATAGCCACACAAGACGTAGCCCTCAACGAGGTATACTACATATATGCCTACACCGAGCAACTCCGCGAGAACAACATCCTCAGCGGTGGTGGACTCTTCAGCAAGACACAAGTGCTCAAGGACAACTTCAACCGCGAAGCCTTCACCAAGGCCGACATGCGCAAGCTCACATCCATATTCTTAGAGAGCAAGAAAGTAAAACTCTGCACCAACCATCCCGCCGACAGCTACGAGTTAGTGCAAGACGCCGAAGGATTCTACACACTCAACATCCTCAACCCCGACAACTTCTGGTCACTCACCCGCTACCTCGTCGTAGAGCTGAAGTAATAGGAGAGAGGTAGAATATACAACTGAGGCCGAGTCAAAACAATTGAGTTTGACTTGGCCTCTTTGAGTTTGTGATAATAAACGTTATGTAATATAGGCTCTTATCTCCAATCCCACGATGGATGTGCGGGGTCTTCGGCAATCAGTGCTTCTGATAGTGATATACCCAAGGCCTTGGCAACGCCATCGCCGTACGATGGGTCGGCACGATGACAATTACGAACATGACGTTGCTTAATGAATAATTCGGCATCGCCCATTGCGCGGGCTGTGTTTTCACAAGTAGCTCGTTGGTCTTCGGCCGACATTAATCGCCACAGTTTGCCCGGTTGGGTATAGTAGTCGCTATCCAACTCACGTTCGTCGTAGTTATATACCATGCCATCGACCGGTAATGTAGGCTCTCTCAGTGAAGCTTGGTCTTTCCATTCGCCATAGCTGTTGGGATCGTACGATATGGTTCGCCCCATGTTATCGTCGGTACGCATTTGTCCGTCGCGATGGTAAGAGTGATAGGGGCAACGAGGACGGTTGACAGGTATTAAGTGATGATTGACGCCTAAGCGGTAGCGTTGAGCATCGCCATACGAGAATAGACGACCTTGCAACATCTTGTCGGGCGAGAATCCGATACCATCTATTATGTTCATCGGGTTGAATGCTGCCTGCTCAACCTCGGCAAAGAAATTCTCAGGATTTCTGTTGAGTTCCAGTATACCTACATCATGCAGCGGAAAATCGCCATGATACCACACCTTGGTAAGGTCAAATGGGTTGATGTGATATCTGTGAGCCTCATCCTCACTCATCAATTGCACCTGCATAAGCCAACGAGGGTATTCGCCACGCTCGATGGCATCGAATAAATCGCGTTGATGCGACTCTCTGTCTTTCGCAATTACTGATTCGGCCTCAGCATCTGTCCAGTTCTTTATGCCTTGCAGTGTGCGCAAGTGGAACTTGACCCAAGTGCGACGATTGTTGGCATCGATAAAGCTATAGGTGTGACTGCCAAAGCCGTGCATGTGACGGAAAGAGGCCGGTATGCCACGTGGCGACATTGTGATAGTTACTTGGTGCAGTGCTTCGGGTAGGAGTGTCCAAAAGTCCCAGTTGCTATTGGCCGATCGCATACCCGTGCGCGGATCGCGCTTGATAGCATGATTAAGGTCGGGAAACTTCAACGGGTCGCGTAAGAAGAATACCGGCGTATTGTTACCTACCAAATCCCAATTACCCGTCTCGGTATAAAATTTCATGGCAAAGCCTCTAATGTCGCGCTCTGCATCGGCAGCTCCACGTTCGCCTGCAACAGTTGAGAAACGCACGAAGCAAGGTGTCTGTTTACCTACATCCGCGAAGATAGATGCTCGCGTGTAGGACGATATATCGTGCGTAACGGTAAATGTACCGTATGCACCGGACCCCTTGGCGTGCATGCGCCTTTCGGGAATTACTTCACGGTCGAAGTGAGCCAATTTCTCAGTCAACCACGGGTCTTGTAATGTTACAGGACCACGAATACCTGCAGTTTGTGTATTCTGGTTATCGGCAATAGGCCGTCCATTCTCTGCTGTCAAATGTTTTTTATCGTTCTGCTTCATATCATAGAAAATTGTAAAATCTATCATTGAAGAAACGTACACTGATGCCAATTAGTTCATAACAGTAGCACACCGAGGTAAATAGTCGCCATGATATTTAGGATAGAATTTCACAATTTTACCTCAATACCGAGCGCAATTGAGGGCTGTTTCTATGGATGATTTCAGTTGTATTCAAACTGCATGCAACAGAGGATTTCGAGTATTTATAGAACTAATTTTAGTTGGCTACAATTTGTAGTCAACTCGAACAAATTTAAGTTTGTTAGTGCGACTAACCAACTGCTTTATTTCCGACCCTACAAAACGCTTCAACCGGTTAGTCTCACTAACCAGTTGCTTGGTTTAATCCTCACGGTCATTATAAAATCGAATGGATATTTATCTTTCTCAACATCAAGATTCTATCATGAAAGTTTGCACAAGGTGAAAGTATCAATCATCGCTGTTATAATCAACAATCGATGTTTTATTTATTCTCTATTTATCTTAAAGATTGGTTTATTTATTGTAAAGAACAATCTTTTGTTCAATTCTTCTGTCCAATTTTCCTCTTTGATTAACATCTTCTGCCTAATAAGATTTTTTTGTTGTCTCTCTATTTTGCCTATTTTATGCATTTCAGTTTCTGAAATACTTAAAGGATCATATAAGTGTTGTATGATTGCTATGTTTTTTCTGCTAATTAGATTTTCCCCCACTAATCTCCACCAATAGGCATCGGTATCTCCAAGTGACACTCCCATTAAAACTATCAAATTGGCATTCTTTATTAAATTTTCACATTGAAGATGCCTTATCTCTTTCATTGCTTGGTTTGATTGCATTTTAACCATGCAATCTTTTATATCGTCATTGTTGCAAAAACTCAAATTTTTCATTTGGCTTTCATTATCAATGCCAATAATTATAGAGCGTCCTAGTCTTCCATGGACATGAATTATATTTCGCAAATTTACATTGAGCTCTAAAAATTTAGTAGTAACTCCATTATTAAGATCTAAAATCTTTTCTAAGGTATCGGTGTAATTTAATGTCATTACAGAAATATCTTTTGACGAGAAATTATGGCGTTTTAAAAATTCGTTATAATAGCCCTTGTCCAAATCTCCTAAGTACTTATCAAACTTAACAAAATCATCATTAAATTTGATTTTCAATTTTGAGGTTGGCGTAAACTGATTATTTTGTTCTTTTAGATAATTTTGTAATAGCCCATTTAACTCAAAATAAAAATTATAAAATTCTTCTGCATTATCTGTCTCGTCAGTAAATTCACCCAATCCGCTCTCCATATCGGACCACAGTACAGTATCTTCAGTTATCGCAGATTTCATCTTTTCTAATAAAGGACTGCCGTCCTTAACATTTTCTGCGAGATATTTATAAAATTCAGGATAGCTTGTAGCCATTCCCTGCGCCTTATCAAAGCCGTTACCTATTATATATAGTATGTTCATGGTGTGTTATTGTGGATATTTTATAATATAAATTCTTTTATTTTCCTCTTCCTTTACTCTGTGGCAATTTTTACTTAGTATCTGACTGCAATATACTCCCCAAAACAGTATCTCTAAAAGTGTTGAAAATATTTAGTTTTACCGATTTGTATTCAGGTAAGCTCTCAAGGTATTCAAGTTCAAAAACTAAACGAGGGTCGGTATCCTTGCTGCACTTGTTAATCTCCGCTTTATTGCCAATTCGAGCCACTCGGATGAGATACAAATCCCTTACACCCTTACCCTTTATATATGGCATAAAGTAGTAGAGCTTGTTCAGTGCAATTGTCGATGGGAAAGCCTTTGTTTTACCTGTATAATAAATCTTAGTCGGTGCACCATCTAAAAAATAGTCTTGGTTGTCCAATTTTACCAATCCAATAAGTAGATGTTTTGTTGGATCGAGGGTATATGTCTTTTTAGGGGCATTTACTACCAAGTCAATCTTTTCATTGGCAAATAAATCAAACTTAAAAATCGGTTGTTTATCTCTTTTTGTGCTGATAGGATTAGAAGAGATAGGCTCTTCGTCATATATAGCACGATATAAACTCTTACCAATACTCTCTACAATACCGCACACAAGGGCATTTCCCATAAGGAATGCTCGTCTACCATCAGAAACTTCAGGATGATATGTATGGTTGTCAGGGAACATATTGAGTCGTTCTAGCTCAATTGGAATAAGTCTACGGTATCTTCCTGATGGGGTTTGAACAACATGCTTAAAACGAGAAGCTGCAGCGCCCCCTTCTCCTGTAATCATTGTGCGAGAAGGTTTGTCCAAATAATCAGGGAAAGCCATACCACCCTCTGAGAATACGTATTCGTACCCTTCTTTAGAGATTCGATTTATCTTTTTTGCTCCTTTCTCATACTGCCACTTTGGCAACTCCTCTTCTGAGATATAGAACTCTTCCGGAACAAACTCCTCATCTACTAAGATATCTCCTAATGTCTGTGATGTACCGTCGTATACAAATGTTGAGTCTACTGAAAGTACATCACGATTAATCATTATTCCAGCAGTTCCAAAGGGACTATCCTTTTTACTTTTATTAAAACTGTCTGATACCTCTTTTATACTGCCAACTATCTTAAATTGGGAAAGTGTGTTTTTTTTCTCTGTAAATGGAAAAGATTTGGCCATAACGCCATCGTAGAAGAGCCAATTGCTAGTGCTTTCGATTTTTTGTGCTACATCTGAATCTTTCCTATAACCAACAATATATGTTCGGCGACGGCGTTGAGGCATACCATACTCTGCAGCATTGATAACTCGCCACTCTACAATATAGCCCAAGTCTGACAACGATGCCAATATGATTGCAAAATCACGACCTCGTTGAGTAGCCGGTGAGTTGATAAGACGATCTACATTTTCAAGAAAGATGTAGTTCGGACGCTTTTCCTCTTTCTCTTCCAATATTCTATATATCTGCCACCAAAGTACACCTTTCTTTCCCTCGATTCCACCAGATCGGCTCAGTGTTGCAGCAACTGAATAGTCTTGACAAGGGAATCCACCTACCAACAAATCGTGGTCGGGAATATCTTTTGTAGGAATGGTGCATATATCTTTGTTTGAATGACCTTCATTTCCAAAACGCGCTCTATATACCAAAGATGCATCTTGATGTTTTGTCGATGGCTCCCATTGGTTATTCCATATTGTTTGGTATGCGTCCGATGCTCCCTCTAAACCGATGCGAAAACCACCAACACCGGCAAATAATTCTACAACTCTTATATTTCTATTATTTAGCATTTCTTTCTTGCAATCTATTATCTATAATATTTCGTACATAGTCGTTGTTAAACCAATAGCAAAATTTCTTTGCGTAGCCACCATTTATAGTTGGTGCTAAATCTTTTGATTTTTGTGCCTTTGGTCGTACGTGAAATTTCTTTTTATCTTTGCCCTTCCACCAATATTCTTCTGATATGTGATTGGCCAATATATTTTCCTTTATGTGATTCCAATAGTTTTCTGCCCACCTTAAATCACTTTGTGGCATTGTCCAGAAGAAAACATCGTCCAAAACATAGTCTTCCTTACCTTCGTGCTGTTCCTTGAAAACTACGAACATAAATCGACTCGAAAATAATTCGTAAAGTCGAGAATCAAACCAATCATCACACTCTGCGACTTCAATGTAGTCTATATTCTCGAACGACATGGCCTCCTTAATGCTGCCATTCTTCTGTATTCGAATGGTTTTCATTGTTAGTCCAGCCTTTATAAACTCCTCTGAACGATTGATGTTTGCACACTTATCCGTTGCTGCAATTGCGTTAGCAATCATTGCAAACTTATTCTTTGGATTATGTGACAAATCAACACACTTTTGAGCGGCAATATCACGATAGTCCTTGCCAATATACGAAGCAAAGCGCTTCAGTAGGATTTCGTCAAAACTATGTTTTGTCAATTCTGCTTCTGTAACTAACTGCTCCTTGGGTAAAGCAAAATTTGTTACAGCATTTTCTTTGCTATCCAAAACATACTGCAGGATTGTTCGCATATAAGCCATTTTCAGACTAAATGCTCTACGAGGTGCGCCTTCATCCGAAAATGGTTGAATCATAAGGCTATCGCCTTTTTGACCTTTTCTACAAGCACCAAGATACATTGTATCTCCTTCGGATAATAGATGTGCTTCGCCTCGTTTAATTTTCTCTATGATAGTTTGATAATCTTGACGAATAATCAGCAAATCTTTCTCTGGCAGTTTCCATAGAACAGAGAAGATAAACTCCAAATCAAGATTATTGTGTCCCTTCTTATATAAATAGAATAGTAGAAGCATCAATTGGCATTTAAGATAAAAATGCGAATGCTCAAAATCCTCATTTACGACATCGCAATAATTTATCATATTGCACACTAAACGCTCTTTGATAAGGTAGTCGTTGTTCTTTGCTAATTTCAATGGCGTACACTTCAACTCCATATTTGCTGATGAAAAATCAGCCTCAGGGTTGTTATTCGTTTCCAATAGAAAATATAGATTCTCCACCATTTGACCAATGCTACCCTTGCCTTTCTTCGGTATATAGTCTTCACGGGCAAAAGCACGAAGACTTTTGCCTAATAACCCTTTGCTATACTCAAATATACTCGCAGCCGAGTGTTTATCGTAAGGTAAGTTTGCCATATCGACTATTTATTTGTGATTAAATCTTTAGGCTCTACTTGAAGAATCTTTGCGATCTCAAAGAGGACTTCGAGGCTCGGTTGGCGGCGGTTGCACGCATAGGCATTGACAATACTGAAACTCTTACCGAGTTTTTCGGCAAGCCAGGTCTGCTTAATTCCTTTGCTTCAAGGACTTCCTTAATTCTGTTCATATATATTGTGTTATTTATCCGCAATAATTTGTCATAAAGATATGAAAAATTTGCTATAATCACAATCTTTTAAGAAAAACAGCTTAATAAGGGGCTTTCGATAATGCCGAACAAAAAGATAGGGTAGTAGTTAATGTTTACAGAGTAGTATCTGCTTTAGAGCAGAGACAAGCTACCTGCCGAAAATATAAAGCACCTTAAAACAAAAAAAGCAGCTACATTTTACTGTAACTGCTTGACTATCAGTGGTGCCACCAGGGATTGATGTATCCTTGTAAGCACTTGTATCTCAACGATTTGCCTTTGGCTTATATAAAAAAGCCACGAGACTGGCACGTTTAATCTACAATAGAATTCACCTTATTTCATAAACACGTTACGTGCA
>JAGBHF010000017.1 GCA_017935645.1 Bacteroidaceae bacterium
CACGATTGGCAAAATCAGTCTTTTAGTAGAATTTTTCATCATTGTTAGAATATAATTGGTTTAACTTAAATTTATAGTGTTTATACAAGTAGTAATTAATTATAATGTCATTAATTACAACTCTTATTATTATCAGCAAAAATTCTTCTACAAAGTTAAATGGTTTATTTTACTTTTGCAAGTAATTTGTATTGCTTATTTTTCATTGTGTTATACTTACCCCCCCGAATTGCATAAATTTGCCATGTTATTGCATGTAATGTTGTGAATATCTATGCAGATGTATATATTTACAATATGTATGCAGTTTTTGTGTTGTTAAATATTGTTAATGTTTAAAAATCAATATAATTAAAGTCTAATAAAGAAGTTTCTTGCGACAAAAATATTTGAGCAATATTGCCAAATAAGACTTATTTTAATACCTTTGTACATTATAATCTAAAGTATTGAAACTATGGGAAAAAGAATCTTAATAACAGGAGGAGCAGGATATATCGGTTCGCATACCGCTGTTGAGTTACAAAATGCAGGTTATGAAGTAGTTATTGTTGATAATCTGTCAAACTCGAATGAGAATGTTATAGATGGCATTACCCGCATTACAGGTATACGTCCGGCATTCGAGAAGCTCGATTGTAATGATAAAGAGGGCATGCGTGCAGTATTTGCCAAGTATCCCGGTATAGAGGGTATCATACACTTTGCCGCAAGTAAGGCTGTGGGTGAATCGGTACAAAAACCCCTACTCTACTATCGCAACAACTTGGTTTCGCTCATGAATTTGCTCGAACTGATGCCCGAGTTTGATGTAAAAGGTATTGTATTTTCATCATCATGTACTGTATACGGTCAGCCCGACATTCTCCCGGTTGATGAGTCGGCACCTATCAAACCCGCCTTGTCGCCCTATGGCAATACCAAACAGATATGTGAAGAGATCGTAAGAGACACCATTCATGCCGGTGCTCCCTTCCGTGCTATCTTGTTGCGCTACTTCAATCCCATTGGTGCACACCCCAGCGCCGAGATAGGTGAACTCCCCTTGGGTGTACCCCAAAACCTTATTCCCTACCTCACACAAACAGCTATAGGCATTCGCCAAGAGTTGAGCGTGTTTGGCAATGACTACAACACCCCCGACGGCTCATGTATACGCGACTATATTAATGTGGTAGACCTTGCCAAGGCACACGTGATAGCAATGGGTCGCATGATTGAGAAAAAATCGGAGAACAACATCGAGACATTCAACCTCGGTACCGGTCGCGGTGTATCGGTACTCGAACTTATCAACTCGTTTGAGCGTGCTACCGGCGTGAAAGTTCCACACAAAATAGTGGGTCGTCGCGAAGGTGATATCGAGCAAGTTTGGGCCAATCCCGAGTATGCCAACAATGTGTTGGGTTGGAAAGCTGTAGAAACACTTGATGATACACTTGCATCGGCATGGAAGTGGCAAGTGCGACTACGTGAGAAAGGTATTATGTAATATTAGAATTATAACATCAGTACACATGAGGTTTTATAGTCATCTTGATTATAAAACCTTTTTTTTGTACGAATAAAATCATATCTTTGCGTCATGCAAGTAGTATACGAAGATAACCATATTATAATTGTCAATAAGACTTGTCGCGAGATAGTACAGGGCGATAAGACCGGTGATACACCGCTGAGCGAAATTGTCAAAGAGTGGATTAAAGAGAAATACAATAAGCCCGGTAATGTGTTTATAGGTGTAACTCATCGTCTCGATCGCCCGGTAAGTGGCTTGGTTATCATGGCCAAGACAAGCAAGGCCCTGTCGCGACTAAATGAGATGTTCCGCACCGGCCAAGTGAAAAAGACCTATTGGGCTGTCGTTAAGAATACACCACCCCAACCCGAAGGCACACTTATCCATTACCTTACCCGCAACGAGAAGAATAACAAGTCAACAGCCTACAATTCACCTCGCAATGGCGCACAGCGCGCCGAACTTGACTATCGTCTCATAGCCACCGGCGATAATTATCGCCTGCTTGAAGTTGACCTCAAGACCGGTCGTCATCACCAGATACGTTGCCAATTGTCGAAAATGGGTTGCCCCATCAAAGGCGACTTGAAATATGGAGCCGAACGCTCAAATCCCGATGGCGGTATATCGTTGCATGCCCGTCGTGTACAATTTGAGCACCCTGTATCACATAATATGATTGATATAACAGCTCCTGTACCCGACGATCGCCTGTGGCATGACCTCGAAGCCAAAACAAAATAAGACTTATACATCAATAAATTTATTCACATTGGTTAAAAATGTGCTGATATTTTCTCAAAAAGCATTAATAAGCAGCAAAATTAGAGATAATTTGAATTTTTAACACACAAAGAGTTGCATTTTTCATTTATGTACACTATCTTTGTTGAAAGAAAGATGAGCAAGACATCGGGTCGCACTCAAGTAGATTGGGAAACTCATCAAATTTTATGAAATACCGAGACAAGCTTTGCGTTCCAATGGCGGGCCACAACTCTTAGGAGTATGCTTAGCACGGTGGATTACAAAGGAGCGGAAGCACTCAAATCCTGTCAGTCGGAGTTTCATCGCATCCTTCGGTGTGACCCTTATCATAAATGAGACCGTAACAATAAATGAGTTGTTCGGTCTCATTGTTTTTTATTTACCACCCTATTGTTGCGCATGAAGAAAATAGGACAAAAATTAGGTCTTTTTACATCAAAATTAATATCTTCGCATTGTATTTTATAAAAATGTACCCAATGAAAAAACACACACTCCTATACTTAATCATAACGATTTGTAACTTAAGTGTTTGGGCAAATCAGATAAATGAGGATGAAGCAAGAATTATAGCATACACTTTCGCGCAAGGTAGCTCCACTCACCGTCGTGCTCCCGACACCACACCTCCTACTATCGCAACTGCACATATTGCCCGTGATAACAATGGCAATAATCTGTTATATGTGTTTAATCGCAGCGATCATGGTTACATTGTTGTTGCAGCCGATGATATGGTATGTAATCCTATACTTGGATATAGCGACGAAGGTACATTTGACAACAATGAGATACCACCCGCCATGCGTAGTTGGCTTGCCATGTATGAGCATGAGATAGAATACGCTCGTAACATGTCGCACGATGACACGACCAATACTTATCGCTCACTCTTCAACAAAAATGTCGCACCTCTTGTCGAGGCTCGATGGGGACAAGATGCACCATACAATATATTGTGTCCTAAAGACAAGACCCAGCAAGCACCCACAGGTTGTGTGGCAACTGCCATGGCTCAGATTATGTACCATCACAAGTGGCCCGACCACGGAAATGGTAAAATCGAGATATATAATAATGCAAATATTGAAGTGATAGACTTTGCCAATACCACCTACGAATGGGATGTGATGACACCTGTGTACAGTTCGCTCAGTACCGAGGCCGAATGTAATGCCGTAGCAACACTCATGTATCATGTGGGTAGATCGGTCAATATGATATATGGCGATGTAAGCGGTGCTGTGTCGGCCGATGCAGCCAAGGCATTGGCTACTTATTGGAATTACGACAAGGCTATCATACACCGTGACCGCAAATATTATACGATAGAGGAATGGGAACGTATGATAGTAGAGGAGATAGATAATAATAGGCCTATACTGTACCATGGGCAGTCGCCCACGGGTGGTCATGCCTTTGTACTCGATGGTTACAACGAGAATGGATATGTACACATCAATTGGGGTTGGAACGGCATGAGCAATGGTTACTTTATGCTACAAGCCCTCGCGCCCGAGATGCAAGGAACAGGTGGATTTAAAGGTGGATATAACATCGGTCAAGGAGCTATATTTGGTATCCAACCCAACCATGGCAATAAAAACACCATAGAAATTACCGCACAAAGCTTTACCATTCCCAATACGATGACCTATCGAACCGGCGAATTGATATCGACAGTTGTTACAGGACTTGCCAATGCCGGATGGAACAATGCATCGTTCAGTATTGGTTACATGCTATACGACTCAAACAACAATCTTGTCGGTACGATTAAGAGCAGCAATCTATCTATTAATGCAGGCAGTTCGTTGGGCACACGCAATGTCATGCTCACTCTGCCCGACACGCTTGCCGATGGCATATATCGTATATACCTCGCACATACCGATGCCAATGCACAGTGGAAACATGTAGCCATGAGCATGAATACCCTACCCTACAATACATTGCAAGTTGAGAACGGCAAGGTTACAATCATATCGGCCGACGAAGGTACACTATGGGCTACTAATATAGCTTGTCAAGACGATGAAATATATTCTAATCGTTACACCTCTTTTGCTATCACAATGCGCAATACCCAGGCTGCCGAATTTTATGGCTCGATATTCATCTCAATATTTGAGAAAACAGGTAAATCTGAGCAACGCCGAAGCGACCCTATTGCGATATCTATCCCTGCCGGTAAAGAGATATGTGTAAATATTCCTATACGAATAGAGGTAAGTAAAGGCTCATATAGCTTGTTTATCACCAACGATAACAAAGAGAAATTGAGTGATGCGCTACCAATATCGGTCCTTGAAGAGCCTGCATCACCCGAGTTTGTGGTGAGCGATTTCACCCTTATCAGCACTGCCAAGGACTGCCTGCAAGTGTCGTATAGTGTCACCAATAAGGGTAACGATTATACCGGTGTGTTCCGTTCATGGATACAATACAACAATCTGCAGTCAACGTCATCATTTGCCAATACCGACACTGTTACTATCAAGAACGGTGAAACTCTTGACTTTAACCAGACTTGGAGCTTCGATGACGGAGTTGTAGGCGAAAACTACATCTGCTCATTGTGGTGTCAAGACCTACGACGTGGTGGCATGTCTCAGCTAACGAAAGAGACCATTCCATTTGCACTCACCGAACCTACAGCAGTGCATACCACTATGTACTCACCTATTACAATATACCCCAATCCCGCTACTCACTACATTTGTATTGAAAGTAACGAAGTTATCGTCAATACATCGTTGTACAACATGCAAGGCAATCTTGTTGTGAAGACAACCGATACAACTATCGATGTAAGCAACCTACCCGGCGGCATATATTATGTGGTGACTACAACTTGCAGAGATACAATAACAAACAAATTATTAATTCAATAAAAACAAAAGAAGATGAAAAAGACAACTATGACAATCATTGCAATTGCAGCAGTTGCAGCAATGACCGCTTGCCAATCAAGCAAAGAGACAAACAAAGCAGAAAATGCCAATGTTACAGTAACTGAAACTATGAACGTACAACCCACAGCCATGGCAATGCCTCGCGTTGTTATCTATAAGACAACAGCCGACTTCAGCAACTTCGTCCCCTTTGCAATGGACGATAGCAAAACTCAAATTGTGAGCTTCCCCGACCCTGCTGATATAAAGGATAATAAGCGTCCTACTCAACTCGACAATGGTTACTTGCTCGATAACTTTGGTATTGGCAAGAACGTGGTATATACCGACTATACATATGAGCAATATGCAGCACTCGAGTCAGTTCCCGACCTCGAAACCCTCATGCAACACATCGTTGAGCGCAATCCTCTTGTTGAGTATTATGTAAGTGGAGCCGAATATCCTCGCACCGGCGAAGCACGCACTATCGAAGGTCTCAACAAAGTTATTGCCAACGCCATGAACGGCTTTGAGAAGGTCGAACTTTAATAAAAAAAGAGTCATGAAAAAGATATTATTTGCAATAACAATACTCTGCTCGCTTATTGTATCGTGTGATGTTGCAACAAATATCAAAGACTATGACAAGAGCAAACTCAACATCACTCTTTATGCCGATGATACCGAAGTCGAAGGAGGCTTCACATTTACAGCCACCGAGGCTTGGAGCACTTATATCGAATATAAGAGTGATGATGAAGGTTGGATAACAATAGACCCCACCGGTGGCAACGCCGGTGAGGTTGCTATTAATATAGCCCTCGATGAGAATCTCTCGGGTGTGACTCGCACAGCTATTGTACACCTCTTGTGTGGCGAGAGCAATCTCGATATTACCGTTACACAAAAGAGTACAAACAATCCTGGTGATGACGATAATGGCGGCGATGAACCGGCATTGAAACAAACGAACTATGGCATTAACAAGATTATTCAAACCATTGATGATAGTGGCCAGACAGTAGTATATACCTATACTTTCGAGCGTGAGAATAACAGACACTTGTCACCTATTACCAAGGTGCGTATAGATGGATTGCCTCGCGAAGATGGTGCTGCAACTGTGTATGACAGCAGCATTGAGTATCGACTTACTTACGACCGCTTTGCAATAAATATTGATGTTTATGCCAACGACCAACACTATCAGACAACCAATGCTCAAACAGATGGAAGGTACATCGACCAACTCAGCTACTCGGAAACAATAGAGTTGATGCCTGAAATGGGTAGTGATATGGATGTAATGCAAGGTGTAGTAACACACACATATTACTTCAATCGTCACGACCATAACGACCAACTCTACAGAACCGACTATGTCCGCGAAACAGCATTTGACGGACATGAGGAGTATAATCAACGAGAAGTAGTTGCCTATAATTTTGAATGGGAACGTGCAGATAGAGATAATATGAGTGGTATTGATTACTTCAATCATGCCTTCAACAATACTCAACTCTCATGGAGCTATGAAGATAGAGGTGAAAACATCGAGTATATGAGCTACAATCCCGAGTTGAGTGTTAGCAATATATTGGGTAAATCAAATCCTATTGAAGATAGAGGTTGTTACATTGATATCAATTATCTTATCACAACATTCTGGTTTGAGGGTGCTTACAAAGCCTATGGCGAAGATTTTATATATGGAATCTTAGGACTTGTAGGGCCTCCCAGCTTTAATCTGATAAGCGACTTGTCGTATATATATGAAGAGTGGCAAGGTAGCACTTCGCATGTTGAGTACACGCTCAATGATGAAGGCCTTGTCCAATCGTTTACAATGGGTAATGACAACTCATCGGCTCACGTACAGATAGAATACAAAGAATTTTAAAAAACCTAAAATCCGCAGATAATTTTTCGAGTGTCAGATTTAGCCCTTGCTTGTGACGATTGTGTCTGACTCTAGGCTTAGAAACGCTTGACATGACTTGTATGCAGACACCTTCCCCTTACCCCGTAAGGTCGAGAGGC
>JAGBHF010000018.1 GCA_017935645.1 Bacteroidaceae bacterium
CATTGTGCTTTATTTAATTAGGTGTTATTGATATTATCTTCGTTATTCAAACTTCGCAACTTTGACACGACATGAAGATGATAGACGGTAGCACCTACATCGGTTGCCTATACTGCTACCGCATGGTAGTGCTATAGCCATATCCGGTGTGGGGCTGTTGTCTTATCTTATGTCGTAGGTAGCGAAGACCTGAATAACAGGATAAGACGGTGCAATCTCCACACCTTTTTTATATCCTATTGTCAGCGAAACACAAGAAGAAATCACGTCCAAGTTGGGAGATTGGGTGGACACAAGAAACATTGCAATTGTTAAACACTCTAATACCCAACAAAAATGAGAACGAAATTATTAAAATCGCTGCTCACAATAGCATGCCTATTGTGCAGTATCGGAGTCTATGCCCATGACTTCGAAGTGGACGGGATCTTTTACGATTATTATGGATGGACTGGTGAAAATGAAGTATCAGTCACTTACAAAGGCTCTTCTAGCGATAGTTTTAGTAATGAATACACAGGATCGGTAATCATTCCCGATAGTGTTACATTCAACGGTATTACCTACAAGGTCGTTAGTATAAGTAATTATGCTTTCCATGGATGCACCGGCTTGAAATCAGTAACAATCCCAGAGAGTATTATTTCGATAGATGGTTGTGCTTTCTATGGATGCACCGGCTTGACATCCATTACTATCCCTGAGGGTGTTACTTCGATAGGTGATTATACTTTCTATAATTGCACCGGCTTGACATCGATTACTATCCCCGAGGGTGTCACTTCGATAGGTCTAGATGCTTTCTACAAATGCACAGGCCTGACATCGCTTACTATCCCCGAGGGTGTTACTTCGATAGGTGTGCGTACTTTCTGTAATTGCACCGGTTTGATGGAAATTCATGTTTGGGCAACTACTCCTCCTAATATCGATAGTTCTTCTTTTAGAAATGTTGATAAATCTATTCCCTTGTATGTCCCCCAAGGTAGTGGTGAGGCATATAAGTCAGCTGTTGGATGGAGTGAGTTTACCAATATTATAGAAGAGGGTAGTACCGAGCCACTGCCGGAGTCAACGCGGATATATGTAGATGGTATTTACTACCAAGTAGCAAGCAGTGCTGATAAAACAGTAGGAGTAACCTATAAAGGAAGTAGCTATGATTCTTATAAGGAGTATGCCGGTGCAGTAGTGATACCCGAAAGCATAACTTATCATGGTATTACCTACAAGGTCACTTCAATAGGTATTTATGCTTTCTCGGGTTGCAGCGGCTTGAAATCGGTTACTATCCCCGAGGGTGTTACTTCGATAGGTGAGGGTACTTTCTATAATTGCACCGGCTTGACTTCAATTACTATCCCCGAGGGTGTTACTTCGATAGATGAGGGTACTTTCTATAATTGCACCGGCTTGACTTCAATTACTATCCCCGAGGGTGTTACTATGATAGGTCAATATGCTTTCTCGGGTTGCACCGGCTTAACATCAGTTACTATCCCCAAGAGTGTTACATCTATAGATTATAGTGCTTTTTATAATTGCACCGGCTTGAAAGTGATAGATGTAAAAGCAACCACACCGCCTACAATAACGTATAATACATTCGAGGGTGTTGATAAATCTATCCCCGTATATGTACCCGCTGAGAGTGGCGAGGCTTATCGCGCCGCAAGCTATTGGCGAGAATTCACCAATATCATTGCCGACAACCATCTGTGTGCCGAATCGGTACAGGCATTGAAACTGAATGGCGTACTACAACTTAATGAATTGACATTGCCGGTATCGATGATTAATGATGTGTCGGTACTGGGCGTACAATGCGACATAGAGTTGCCCGATGGACTTACTGTCGTTGCCAAGGAGAGTGGTTATGATATAACCCTGTCGGAACGTGCTGCCAACTATAGCGTCAGTGCCAAACTTCGCGAAGATGGCCTCTTGCGTGTGTTGATATACCCCAACAATACCACCAATCCCATTGCGGGCAATGAGGGTGAATTGTTTGCCATCAAGCTACAACCCAATGAGCAATATGACAGCAACGATAAAATAGTATTGCGCAATATCGAGTTGACAATAACGCAGTTCAATACGCTGTATGCTCGCGATTTCAGCGTCGACTGTACCATCAAAGAGAGTATCTTGGGCGATAGCAACCGTGATAAAAAAGTAAACGTTACCGACTTGTCACAAATGGCGTTGTATGTAAAGGCTACCGAGGACGTAGAGATAGACACAGATGGCGCAGATGCCGACCGCAACGGTGTGGTAGAGAGTAACGATATAGATAGTGTGGGTAATATGGTTGTAGCCGGTAGTGCCGATGCAACCCAAAACGTGACAACTCCCGATGCCGAAAGCCCCAACTACTTGCAAGCTGAGGATATGGATATAGTAATTCTCGACGGAGCATTGCTGACTCAATCAGCCGCCTTACCTATCGCCTTGACCAATACAACACCTATGATGGGTGTACAATGCGACGTAGCCATACCGGCAGGGCTGACATTGCTCGAAGATGAAGCGGGTGTAGTGATAACACCGTCGGAGCGATTGGGTGATGGTCATGTAATAAAGAGTGCATGGCTGAGCACCGACTCATTGCGCGTGCTTATCTATTCGCCTACAGCTACTGCCATAGCGGGTACAAACGGCACATTGTTCAGCCTGCAGCTGCAAGTGGCAGAGAGCTACGAGCCTCAAACAACCTTGACGGTAACGAACATAACCATAGCTTCGCAAGATGCGCAAGAGTACAACGCCAAGGCACTGAACGTATCGTGCACAATAACCGAGGCCTCAACCGGCGACTGTAACCAAGACGGACGTGTCAATGTGTCGGACTTGGTAATCGTTATCTATAATATATTGGGCGTAGATACCAGAGACTCAAATATGATAGCCGCCGATGTAAATCAAGACGGTGAATTGAACGTAACCGACGTAGTAGAGTTGGTTGCCCTGATACTTGATGGCGACAATGAGCCTCGCAAAGCACCCATGCAAGAGGATTATGAAACAGGTACTCTTGCCTTGGTAGATACTCAAATCGTACAAGGTACAACTCACGAAGTAGGTATAGAGTTGAGCAATACAGCACCCTATACAGCCTTCCAAATGGATGTGACACTACCCGAATGTCTGACAATAGAGGATGTGGTGGTAAGCAATCGCACCAACAACCACTCATTGCAATGGCGCGAGCAAGCCGATGGCACTATACGCATTGTAGGCTATTCGCTCAGCAATGAGGCTATAGGTGGCGAAGGCGGAACGCTGTTGAACCTTGTAGTTCGAGCCGACAATCAATTGAGCGAAGGCGTGGTAGAGATAAACGGTATTACCTTTGTAACACGTGATATAGTAACCCACCAACTCGACAAAGCGAGTGGTAAGGTGAGTGTAGTGACCGGCTTGAACGATGTTGTAAGCACTACCCGCATCTATGCCACCGACCATAAAGTTGTGGTGGACAGCCCCGTAGCGCAAGAGGCTGCGATAAGCACCATAGATGGTGTAGTGCTAAGAGTAGCCTTGAAACCCGGACGCAATGAGATACCCTTGCAGCAAGGTGTATACATCGTAGCCGTAGATGCTGAGGTGAAGAAAGTGGTGATAAGATAATCACATATTAGTATTATTGAACGAGCGCGCGGGCTGTGTCGGACAATCGGCACAGCCCACGTTGTTTTATAGATGATGTTCACAAAAAAAACGCCTCGGTTGCATCATAATAATACCGATGCAACCGGGGGCTATAATATATCCTTTACTTATGCCCGACTATCAAGGCTGCATGTCGGTGGGGCACGACATCAAGAAGTAGTTGTTATTGTTGAATTGGAATGTTCCGGCTTCGGTGGTGTGTACCTTGCGGGTGTGGGCAGCGTATGAGCGAGGATTAATCTTATTGATAAAGGTGGCCATGATAGGATAGCGGTCGCGCATACTTGCCAACGAGGCATAGAATACCTTCTCAAATACGCCTGTTCCACGCACCTCGGTATCGACACAGATAGGGCCATATTGGTACGAATTGGTACGGGTGAGCTTCACACCGTTGAGTTGATACTCTTCGAGGTGCTCAATCATATAGGCAAAGAGGGGCCACTCTGCCCAATATTCCCACGATGCAGCAAGAGCGAATGCATATACTCGGCCATTCTCTTTGGCAATGGTCACACCTTTCTCTTCAACAATGAGTCGAGTGAGTTGCTCGGTGGTGAGGTTGGTGGTAACAAAGCCATTTACTTTATCTTCGGGCGAGATATAATCGACATGGTATCTTTTCAAGAGGGCTACAATGCCATCAAAATCTTCGAGTGTTGCTTGTACGATTTCCATATAATATGTGTTTATGAGGTTTGATAGCACGAAGATAAGGCTTGTTGCGTAGATAACCAAACACAAAATAAGGAAAATAGGATAGGGGATGCAATTTTTTTAGGATAGAATAGGGGGTAATTTTTATTCTATAGTTAAACATTTGATACAAAGTATCTTACACCACAAATAAGGCCAATTAACCTCAACGAGAGTCACTTGAAGATTACAAACACGGATAATGAGTCATTCTATCGCAAAATTTTAAAAATAGGGCGGTTTACCTTTGTTACAGTGTGATTATGCGAACTAATACTGTTACAATTATATAACTTTAATAATCCCAAATACATACAGGAGTGCACACATTATTTGCAAACCAAAACCACACAGCAGAACACCCAATCCAAATCACACAACCATCCACACATCCGCTTTTGCAAACCACAACGCCATAAAACAGCAATATACACACCATATAAATACATAATACACATAAAATAAACATATTACATGATAAAATCAACAATAATATATAGATTTTGAAAGCTAAAGTCAACAAATACCATAAAATACAAATATAAAATCAATATTATATTGCTACAAATCAATGTTTTAAATAATATAATATAAACCATTTTACACCATAATACACAAGACCAATCGTAACCGTCTATTTGCATTACAAACTCTATGTCTGTAATTGTGAATTTTACATTTTTATTTGCAAATTTGCTTTTTCGGATTTTCTTATTTACTTTTGCAAATAGCAAAATTCGTGATTGTTAAACGATTTAACACAAAATTTTATGGTTGATAGGCTCAAATTTTACATAGAAACACAAGGCATGCTCACGTCGCAATTTGCCGATGCTATAGGTATGCCACGCTCGTCATTCTCGCAATTGCTCACCGGTCGCAACAAATCAATCAGCGATGCGACTATTGGCAAAATTCATGCAGCATTCCCCGAGCTCTCGATTTTGTGGTTACTCTTTGGCGAAGGTGAAATGTTGACCAACTCGCAAGTGTCACAACAACCCGCACCCTCGCACGAGCCACAACTATCCATCTTTGGCGAGAATGAGATATTTGAGAGCAATACCGAGGAGGATGCGAAATATGCCAAGGAAATCGAAGTTGAAAATCGCCCCGTGTTACAACAATCTATCGATGCTACACAAGCAAGCGAGCCTCGCGGACCGGTATACCACTCACTATATTCACCCGAATCCAACAATAAGCGCATCACTCACATCGTAGTGTATTACAACGATAATACATTCGAGACACTTCGCCCCGAGTAATATTAATATATATAATGTGTAGTAATTGACACAAGTTGTTGCACCGAGAAAAATTAATTCGTAATTTTGTCTTTGGTATGATTTAAAAACAACCCAATAATGAAAAAACATATTCTTGACCTACGGCTCACCGAGAACGTACAGCTACACTCGGCCTATGCCTTGATGAAATTCCGCCCCGTTGAGGGCACACTACCCGAGATGCTACCCGGACAATTTGCCGAGGTGCGCATCAGTGATAGCACAAGCACCTACTTGCGTCGTCCCATTTCTATCCACAACGTAGTGGATGGCGAGTTGTGGTTGCTCGTACGTCGTGCCGGCGAAGGCACATGCAAGTTGGCATCATACACAGTGGGCAGTATTGTAAACATGGTATTGCCCTTGGGTAACACCTTTACCATGCCCACCGACCGCAATGGTCGCCCCTTACTCATAGGTGGCGGTGTAGGTGTAGCCCCCTTGCTATACTGGGGTAAACAACTTGCTGCACAAGGCATGCGTCCGGCATTCTTGTTAGGTGCACGCAGTGCCAACGACCTATTACAACTCGACGAGTTTGAAGCCGTAGGCGATGTGTATCTCTCTACCGAAGATGGCACTAAGGGAGAGAAAGGTTTTGTCACTCAACACTCGGTGCTTGCTGAAGAATTTTCATATATCTACACATGTGGCCCCAAGCCCATGATGCAGGCTGTGGCTCGCATAGCCCGTGAGCACAATACCCCCTGCGAAGTGTCGCTCGAGAACCTTATGGCTTGTGGCGTAGGTGCATGTCTGTGTTGTGTAGAGGACACCGTTGAGGGTCATGTGTGTGTATGTAAAGAAGGTCCCATATTTAATATCGATAGACTGAAATGGTAGATTTAAGCGTTAAAATAGGAAATCTGGAGTTGAAAAACCCCGTAATGACAGCGTCGGGTACATTTGGCTATGGTCTTGAATTTGCCGATTTTATCGACCTGTCGCGTCTGGGAGGTATCATCGTAAAGGGTACAACACTCAATCATCGCGAAGGCAACTTGTATCCTCGCATGGCTGAGACACCTTCGGGTATGCTCAATGCCGTAGGCTTGCAAAACAAGGGTGTCGAATACTTTGCCAAGCACATTTATCCGCAAATCAAGGATATCGACACCAATATGATTGTAAACGTGTCGGGTGCTTGTGTTGAAGATTACGTGGCAACAGCCGAACGCATTGCCGCATTGGATAAGATACCGGCTATTGAATTGAACATATCATGCCCCAATGTTAAGCAAGGCGGTATGGCTTTCGGTACTTCGTGCGAAGGTGCTGCTTCGGTTGTTAAGGCTGTTCGCCGAGTATATCCCAAGACACTTATCGTAAAACTTTCGCCCAATGTTACCGATATAGCCTCTATTGCATGTGCAGTTGAAGCTGAGGGAGCCGATTCGGTATCGCTCATCAATACACTTATGGGTATGTCTATCGATGCCGAACGTCGCCGTCCGCGCTTGTCGACCATTACCGGTGGATTGTCGGGTGCATGCGTCAAGCCCGTTGCCCTGCGTATGGTGTGGCAAGTAGCCAAGGCTGTGAAGATACCTGTAATCGGCTTAGGTGGTATCTCATCGGCTACCGATGCTATCGAGTTTATGTTGGCAGGTGCTTCGGCTATTCAAATAGGAACAGCCAACTTCATCGATCCGGCTATTACGGTAAAAGTTGTCGATGGTATCGAAGAGTACCTTACACGACATGGCTTCAAGTCGGTAAGCGAAATAGTAGGTGCGCTCGAAGTGTAACCATTGACTTTAGTAATATAAAAATGGGGTGTTGCTCGTGAGCAGCGCCCCATTCTTGTACTATATCTTATTACATACTATAAGCACAAGGCTATTATCGGCTATTGTCGTCGCGAAGAGATAAACCTCACCACCATCTTGCACTCGAAGTTTCTTGCGTAACTCCACAGCCGACAACGGGAAGTTGCGCGTGGTAATATTACAAGCCCTATATTGCTTGGCAAATCCCTTGCACATACTCGATGAGAAAGGCAACACTTCAACTACCTTGAACGACCTACCGGAAAAATCGTCAATCATCACGTGTGAGGTGTATAGATGGCTGTTCTTGTGTAACTTATGCACATCATACACATTGCACAGCGAACGAAACATGCCGGCCTTGAGCAACGCTGTGTCGGGCTCATACAGATATGTTTCTACCTCTGTTGCTATAGGGCAGGGCGCTTGCGCCTCTTTGTCATAGTCGAACGACAACTCTTTTACATCACCGCTTCGGCCTATAACAGCGCACGTCACATCACATTCATCTGGCTTATTTTCAGGCATTTCTGCATCTATCACAGCCAGTATTTCCTTACATTCGTTATGAAGAGATACTACATATAACTTACACGGACGGTCTATTTCTTGACGCAACATCGACAGGTCAACCATAGGTGACAGCTTGATAATTAAGCGTTTACAACATGCAAGCAACATAGGCATCATATCTAACACATTAGGCTCACAATCGGCCAAGGCATAGAGACGCTCTTGCGACTTACCTCGACGTGCCGGGTCGATAAATATGGTGTCAAATTGGCGAGTACATTCGGCCAAGAATTGGTTACAATCACTATTATATACCGTGATGTTATTCATCCCGAGCTCGGCAAAGTTGTGTCGTGCCACATGACAATATAAAGTATTTTGCTCAACGTAAACAGCCTCAGTGACACACTGAGCCATAAAGTAGGTATCGATACCCAATCCACCTGTAAGGTCGCACAGCGAGCGTCCTTTTACCAATCGTTGCTTATAGACGGCCGTATCTTGCGACGAACATTGTTCGGTAGAGAGCAGTGAAGGAAATACGACACGCTCATGAGCATACCAGTCGGGAAGTTTCTTCTCAAGGCGACGGCTACGAGCCTCAATCTGCGTGATGGCAAGCTCTAACGAAAAGTCGGTTGCCACATGTTTCTTCAGACGCAAACGCATCGCATCTTCGCCAAGATGTTGCTTGACAAAGGCAAAGAATTGTTCGTTCCATTCAGGTAGATGTTGGCTATCCATACAAGTCGATTTAATATTTACTGCAAAGGTATGGTTTTGTCATTAAGCATGCAAATGTCGAGATAGCCGAGAGGCCATTTTTTACTATCGATATCGCTATTTTTTACCCAAAATGACACCTATATTATCCCAACCACTATTTTCCTATAATATATATTATGTTAAATAGGATGTGAGAAATAAAAATATGGATACCCTTTCGGTTGTTTTTACACAAACGGTATCCATATTTATAAGTATAATCGATGTTATAGTTACAACGACTGCAAATAAGCTATAAAACTGCTAATATCCTCCTCGGTTGTATCCCACGAAGTTACAAGACGCATTTCGCCTGCCGGCTCATTCCAGTAGTAAAAGTAATACTGCTCATGCAGTTTGCGTGACTTTTCGATAGGCATTGTCAAGAAGAGCTGATTGCTCTCTACGGGTTGAGTAAAAACGACATCGTCTATTTTGCCTAATTCTGTCGCGAGCATCTGCGCCATGTTGTTGGCATGGCGGGCGCAACGCAACCAGAGGTCGTTGCTGAGAAAAGCCTTGAATTGAGCCGAGAGGTAACGCATCTTACTGGCCAATTGGCATGCCTGCTTGCGGAAATATCGGCCCTCTCCTATCAGATTTTGATTAAATATTACCACACACTCAGCTCCCATAAGGCCGTTTTTTGTTCCGCCAAGCGTGAGTGTGTCCACGCCACATGCACCCGATACTTCATCTATCGACAGGCCTAATGCAGCTGCGGCGTTGGCTATGCGGGCACCGTCCATGTGTACCTGAAGGCCATGTGCATGTGCATATTCGCACAACTCTCTCAGTTCCTGTGGTTTATACACAGTACCCAACTCGGTGCATTGGCTTATGTACACAGCACCCGGTTGCGAATGGTGCTCTACACCGAAGTTTACCATATATGGCGCCAGCAATTCGGGAGTCAACTTGCCATCAGGAGTGGCAATAGTGCGGATAAAACAGCCTGTACCCTTGCCCGGTGCACCACATTCATCCACAGCAATATGTCCTGTCTCGGCACAGAATATTATATGATAAGGGCGTGTCATCAGTTGCAACGCCATGGTGTTACTGCCCGTACCGTTAAATACGAAAAGTGGCTCGCAAGGACGTGCAAACACACTCTTTACCAACTCGACAGCCTCCTCGGTCCACTTATCATCGCCGTAGCCCAACGCATGACCGGTATTGGCCTCCACGAGAGCCTGCATTACCTCGGGATGCACACTCGAATTATTGTCCGATGCAAAACTTCTCATTTTTTCTTATCAATAATGTATGTATCTATAACAGTCCATATAAACCATCCGACAAACGTAAGAGCAAGCGCCAACAGCACCTCAGGGGTTGTCAACTTATCGCCCATAAATCGGTATCCGAGAGCCGTCAATCCCGTAGTACACAGTGCAAACACAGCCGACTCGATTGTAGCTCCTATGATAAATCGTTTCATATTCATTAAAGATTTTATATTTACAAATAT
This sequence comes from Bacteroidaceae bacterium, assembly GCA_017935645.1. GTDB lineage: Bacteria > Bacteroidota > Bacteroidia > Bacteroidales > Barnesiellaceae_A > Barnesiella_A. The sequence goes on from JAGBHF010000018.1 coordinate 10,179, forward strand.
AACGTTTTTTATTTAAAACACAAACTTTCGATATTAATATGTATGCGCTACTGCGAACACGAGATTTTAAAAAAATCAATGTCAAATAAATCCTACAATTCTGTCAAAAATGGCGTGCGAGCACGCGTCGCAAGCTCTGCACGTGTTTTTACCTCGCCTAAGATAACGCGGACGCAATACAATTGTCGCCCTAACTCTCACCTATTGATTTTTTCTTGGACAGAAGGACAAAAGATACAGAAGAAATACGCTCCACAAAAGAATATGTTCCTTATGTTCTTATGTCTTAATTATCCTTATGTCTGTCACATAGATGCAATACAATCACACTCTTACGTTTGGGTCGACTCTTAATCAATCGCAACAGTGCCCTACTCTACTCTTGATGGGCTTATCAAAACAAACACCTCCTTATCAAGATGCTGACAAGGAGGTGTACAGATATAAGGTTGTATAAGGTGTGTCTTACATGCCGTCTTCGATGTTCCACACAAAGGCTCGAAGTCCCAACATGGGTGTTGCTTCGTCCATCTGGCGCAACTGGTCGAGGATGGGTTTCACGCGGTGATCCTCGACAATAGTGATGATGGCCGAGCACATTGAAGGCCAAGCGTGACTACCGTAGTGAGGGTCGCCGGTGGTTGTGCCTCGACCTTGTACTTGCTCGAAGTAGCTAAATCCACGACAGTTGTGCTTATCGAGTGCATCGATAATGCGATGTTGATATGCTTGGTCAAATGCAATAAATATCGATTTCATATTCTTTCTATTTATTTGGCATACAATACCGACACCGAATGGTATCGGTATTGTACATGATGATTGTTATTTAAGACCCAAATCTTCTTTTAGTTTAAGGTGTTCGTGGTGTTTCCTACGATTGCCCTTGACCTCGGCACCTGCTACTGTACAGTAGAGTGTGGGGATGAGCAAGAGGGTAAGTACGGTAGATACTGTAAGACCACCGATTACCGCCCATGCCATAGGACGCCACATCTCCGAACCCTCACCGTGGTTGACTGCCATAGGTATCATACCAAGGATGGTAGTAAGTGTGGTCATGATAACGGGACGCAAACGTGACTCACCACCATTGATTACGGCACGACGAATGCTCATACCACGCTCGCGGTTGAGTGAGATGTAGTCGATGAGTACGATACCATTCTTCACCACAATACCGATAAGCATGATACCTCCCAACATTGACATCATATTGAGTGTACCACCGGTTGCTACCAAGGCAATAATGATACCCGACAATGCAAAGGGAATAGAGAGCATGATGAGGAAGGGATACTTGAGTGACTCGAACTGTGCAGCCATCACTACGTATACAAGCAAGATGATAAGCACCATGAGCATACTCAAGTCACCGAACGACTCTTGTTGGTCTTCGTATGTACCGGAAAGGTCGATACTGAATCCGGCAGGCATATCCATGTTGTCAATCTCCTTTTGAGCAGCAGCTACTACTTCACTCATAGGCACACCCGATACGATAGCACTCACGGTGTTGATACGTGAACGGTCTTTACGCTCGAGTGTAGGAGGATTGAAACGCTCTACTCCTTGACCTACATCTTTGATACGTATGGCTTTACCTTGGTTGTTGTACACAAGAATGTTCTCAATATCGGCAATCGATGTACGGAACTCGGGAGCATACACAACACGGATGTCGTACTCGTCACCATCCTCACGATAGAGCGAAGCGGTAGAACCATTGATGCGGTTGCGCAAGTACATGGCAGCAGTAGAGAGGTTAAGACCATAAAGAGCCAATTTCTCGCGGTCAAACTCTACTTGGTATTCGGGTTGATATTCACCACGGCTGATACGCACCTCGGTACAGCCCTTGATGCCGCGAAGTTTGCTACTCAAGTAGTTGGCAATGGTATCGCTATTGGTAAAGTCATAACCATATACCTCAAAGTCGACAGTCGATTGTCCACCCATACCACCATTACCACCACCGAGGTTTACTTGTGCCTTTTTCAACTCGGGGTAGTTCTCGGCAAGGTCTTTACGCATAAGGTCGCAAATCTCAATCAAACCACGCTCGCGCTCATCGGGTGAGCAAAGACGTATATTGAAGCTTGCCACATACGAACCGTTGGTGTTGAGCGATGCAAAGGTATTGTCGCTATCGGCTTGACCTACGGTGAAGCTCAATTTTGTAATTTCGGGGAAGAGTTCTTTCCAACGCTTGTTGATGTCCAACGCAAGCTCACGAGTAAGCTCGGTGCGAGTACCGATGGGCATCTCCAATACTGCGCTGACACGCGAGTTGTCCGATACAGGCATAAACTCACTACCGATAAACTTAGTCAATGAAACACTACCCACAAAGAACAACACACAAATAGTAATCATCGACTTGCGGTGACTTGTAGCCCATGCAAGCAGGCGACCATAGAAGCGGTCGAATGCATCAAGACCACGAGTTATAGGCTCGTACATGCGAAGGAACAACTTGTTGCGACGCTTGTGCAAACGGAGCATTTGCGAACACAACATAGGTGTGAGGGTAAGCGCGATAGTAGTAGAAACAATCATGATGATAGTTACCATCCAACCCAACTCCTTGAAGAGCACACCGGTCATACCCTCAATCATAGTCAAGGGGAAGAACACACAGATAAGTGTAAGGGTCGAGGCAACAACCGATATGGCCACCTCATTGGTACCATGTATGGCAGCTTGCTTGGGATCGCTACCACGCTCGATGTGTGTTGTTACGTTCTCCAATACCACAATGGCATCGTCCACAACCATACCGATGGCAATGGTAAGTGCCGAGAGTGAAATAATATTGAGCGAACTATCGGCAATGAGCAAGTAGATAAATGCTGCAATAAGCGATAGAGGAATAGTGATAACAACAATCATTGTAGCACGCCAACGACCAAGGAAGATAAATACTACCAAGGTAACGAAAACGATAGCCAAGATAATTGTCTCGAACAAGCTATTGATTGTATTGCGGATGTTGTCAGAAGTGTCGACAATCAAGCCGAGTTTTACATCCTTCGGAAGGTTCTTTTGCAAGTCGGGCAAAGCAGCCTTTACTGCATCAGAAATTTCTACCGAGTTGGCACCCGATTGTTTTTGGATAACAATCATAGCACCTTGCACACCATCGTTGTAAGCCTCTTGCAAGCGCTCCTCGATTGAGTCGTGGATGGTAGCAACATCCTTCAAGTAGACGGTTTGACCATTGAAGTGACCTACTACAAGGTTGTTCATTTGCGAAGCATCGGTAAACTCACCCTCAACACGCAAGGCATAAGTATCAGAACCTATATCGAACGAGCCACCGGGCATGTTCATATTCTCAGCACCGATTATGCCCGAGATAGCCTCGATAGTGAGATTATATGCCTCCAATTTATTGGGGTCGACATATACTTGAATTTGGCGTTTGGGAGCACCCGAGATAGATACCGAACCCACACCATTGACACGAGCCAAGGGAGTAGCTACCGCGTCGTCAAGAATCTTGTAGAGGGCATTCATACTCTCATTGGCTTGCACCGAGAGAATAAGAATAGGCATCATATCGGAACTAAACTTGAAGATGATAGGATTCTCAGCCGCTTCGGGCAATGCCGACTCTACCATATCAAGTTTGTCACGCACATCGTTGGTGAGCACATCAATATCATTACCATACTCAAACTCGAGCGTAATCAATGATATATTTTCACGCGACTTTGAAGTCATGTGCTTAAGGTCTTCAACAGCATTGAGGGCATTCTCCAGAGGACGAGTAAGGTTAGTCTCAATATCCTCGGCACTTGCACCCGGATATGCAGTCATCACCATAATGGTGTTGGTTTCGATATCGGGATAAAGGTCGATAGGCAACTTCGTCAAAGAGAAGAGTCCCAATATAGCAATGGCAACAAACACCAAAGCTGTCATAATCGGTCGTTTGACCGCGCCTTCATATAGACTCATAGTTTATATTTTTATTAAATGTGTATAGAAGCTATCTTACTCCTATTATTATTCAACTACATTTACTTTTACACCGTCGCTGAGGCGCGATTGACCGGCAACAACTACTTGAGTATTGTGATCGAGACCCGACAATACTTCATATAGAGTGTCGATGTGACGACCCAACTCTACCTTAACATAGCTTACTGTACCGTCGTTGTTGTACACATAAACAAAGCGGTCGCCCGAACCGGCACGCTTAACAACAGCACGATCGGGTACTACAACGTGGTCCTTAGCACCAAAGTCGATAGTAGCACGAGCAAACATACCGGGACGCACACGGTTGTTGCTATTGGGTATCTCTACCTCTACACCAAATGTACGTGTCATAGGATCGATAGTGGGATAAACGAGCGATACTTTACCCTTGAACAACTCATCACCAAATACATCGAAAGTGATGTCAATGGGCATGCCCAACTTCACTTTAGTAAACTCACTCTCCGATACGTTGATAATAATCTTTACGGGATTAATTTGCATAACGGTGAGGATAGGACCTTGAGCCAAGTCGCCGCTATCGAAGTTACGGGCGGTTACTACACCATTAACGGGGCTGAGCAACTTAGTGTTTTCGAGCAAGTTGTTATAGGCTGTCTTAGCAGCTTCTAACTGAGTAGTAATTTGGTCCAATTGTTGTTGAGAGGCACCACCTACGGCAACAAGTTCTTTGGCACGGTTATACTCAAGTTCGATATTGTCGAGTTGTACTTTTTGTTGCATGATGTTCGAGGCATCAAGTTCAACAAGCAATTGACCCTTCTTTACATAGTCGCCCACCTCAACATAGATTTCACGAATACGGCTGGGCATCGATGAGCTGATAGAGTTACGCTTGTCGGGTTGAACAGTAGCAGTATAAGTCATTGTTTGCGGTACACTTTGTACAGTTGCTGTTTCAACTTTTACCGACTCTACTTTCTCAGCCACAGTGGTTTGCTCGGCAGTCTTGCCCGAACAAGCTATGAGCATACTCATGCTCACTGCTGCAATGAAGAAAAGATTAATCTTTTTCATAACTTGTTTTTTGTCTTATTTTGTTTTTACTTATTATTTTCTTGGGGTTCATATTTGCTTATGTCGGTAGTACCCAACAACTTCTTCACGTCGCTAACACCGGCAAGGAAGTCGTAGATGGCTTGCGAATAGGCAAGACGGGCACGTGTGAGAGCCAACTCGGCATCGTTCAATGTTACGAATGTTGCCGAACCAATCTCGAAGCTCTTTTGCATGATGCTGTAGGCTTTCTCGGCTTGTTGTACACCCAACTTGTTCGAGTCAATTTGTTTGATTGACTTGGTAATAGCATCGAGTTGAGCCTCAACCTGCATATTGAGCGCACGCTCAAGGTTGTCGCGTTGGAATCCCATCTGAGCCACAGTAGCCTCGGCTTGTTTCACCTTATAGAAGCGTGAGCCACCCGAGAAGATAGGAATATTGAGCGCAACAGCCACTGTCGAATAGGGATTGAAACGGAAATTGTCAAACATTCCGCCATCGCTCATTGATATCCAGTTGTAGTTAAATTGTGCAGCCAATGTGGGGATGTAGGCAAACTTTTGCAAAGTAGCAGTCTTTTGCAACATCTTGGTTTGCAAGTCCAATTGACGCAAGTCGGTATTGTTGTCGAGTGAGCGATCGATACTCATGGTTACATTATACATATCTTGCTCATAGTTGTCCAACTTATCGTTTATCACAATATCGATATCGACATCGATACCCATCAACACCTTGAGTTGGAGTTTCGACAACTTCACGGCATTCTCTGTTTGAAGCAATGTAGGCTCGATGTTGCGAACAGCTACTTCCGAGCGCAATACATCATATTCCGATGCAGTACCTTGCTTGTATTGATTGGCATAAGTCTCGGCATTCAATTTTGCATTGTCATATTGGCTGCGCAACACGGCGTATGAGTCTTGGCAGAGCAATACATTATAATAGGCTTTTTGTACCTCATTGATAAGCGAGAGACGCGACGAACGGGCAGCCTCCATGGCATTTTGTACATCAATGGCTGTAATTTCGACACTCTTCCACAATTGAGGAGCAATAATGGGAAGGCTGGCCGAGAAACCCATTGAATAGGTATTGTCGAGACCTACCTCAAATCCGTCATTAGAAGTATCTTCCGATTCGCCTGAGCCACCCGATCCGGGGAAAGGAATACCCATTTCCTCGTATAGAGGGCCTAAGTACTCACCCATCATTGCACCTATATCGAATGCTTTGCCCGACATGTACATACGTTGCTTTTTGATAGAACGTTGGTACGAAGCCGATGCATCGATCTTAGGCAACAAACCGGCAATGGTTTCACGCTTTGAGTAATCTTTTTTCTTTACCTCTATGTCGGCAACCTTAATTGTCGGACTCTCACTCAATGCTATAGTCAATGCTTTATCCATATCGAGATAGAGCACCGAGTCGGCATTGTTGGTAGTTTGAGCAGAGGCAGTCATCACGGTTGTCAATACCAACACTGTGGCAATAGACAAGCTAAATCTCTTTTTCATACCTTTTATTTTGTTATATAGTTTGTGTTATCTGTTCATAATTCTTACCGAGGACTTTACGTCCTTTATCTGTAACAATTCCATAAAGGAAAATCTTGGTATATACCGCCAATATTTCGCCATAATTCCACTCATCAGCGGGATAATTTTTAATTTTGCTGAACAACATCATCTGCTGATTGTGCAACGAAGTGGCAATATCAAGATTGAGGTCGGGACGAATAAGCCCCTCCTCTACCCCTTTACTGAGTATGTCACGGATGTACTGAAACTGTTTTTCGCGATACTTGTCGGCCTCCTCACTTACCTTCGAGCGCATGTGCTCAACATCGAGTTGAAACGAACGACTGGTGCGATTGATATAATAGATAATGCGATTGTAGCACAGCACCAATTTCTCGATGGTATTGCGCTTGCTACCAAATATTTGGCATATCTCATCCTCCTGTAGCATACGGTCGCGCTGCATACACTCTACTATGAGTTCCTCTTTGTTCTTGAAGTTCTCATAGAGCGTACGTTTCGACATGCTCAGCTCCGAGGCAATAAAGTCCATCGTTATAGAGCGTATTCCATAACGATAAAATAGTGATTGAGCCTTATCTATAATATATTCCCTTGTTTCTTCCGACATGCAAATCTTTTTTAGGAGCGACAAAATTACATAAAACTTTAGAAACGCGAAAAGTTTTCTTGTTTTATTTACTTTCATTTTGTAAATAAACCTAAATTCTAAGCACATTTAACATAAATTTAAGCTATGACACGCTCTATTCCTGATAAGTAAAATGAGAAGATTGCTTAAGTACTATTTTACACTCATTGTTGTATTGCATATTCAAAGTTATTCTCTTGCAACGGTATTTAATAAATAGATTTTATTAATTTTGCAACACATATAATATAATGTATATACAACAATATCAAATACACTAAAAACACAAATCTATGAACAACAAATCATTCTTAATTATGGGAGCAATTTTGGCTACAGCTTGTTCGTCGGGCGATAAAATCGCTTATCCCGAGACCGAACGTACCGCTGTATGCGACACCCTTTGGGGCGTTCCTGTTGCCGACCCTTACCGCTGGTTGGAAAACGACACTTCTGAGGCTACTGCTCGTTGGGTAGAGGCTCAAAACAAAGTTACACACAAGTACTTGGAGGCTATCCCCTTCCGCGACCAACTACGCGACCGCCTCAACGAGCTTACAAGCTATGCCGTTGAGACCATGCCTGTTAAGAAAAACGGCAAATATTACTTCTATCGCAACGATGGCAAGCAAAATCAAAGTGTACTCTACGAGAAAGCCACGCTCGATGCCGAGCCTCGCCTCATCCTCGACCCCAACACCTTGAGCGAGGATGGTACTGTAGCTCTTTCATCGGTTGAGATTTCGCCCGATGGTAAATACTTGGCATACGCTATCTCGCGTAGCGGTTCGGACTGGAATGAGATTTATGTAATGGACCTCAACACATTGCAACTCCTTCCCGACCACGTACAATGGATTAAGTTCTCGCCTATCGCATGGCACAAGGATGGCTTCTTCTACAGCGCATTCAAGCCCGAGGAGGGTAAGGAACTATCGGCCATGAACGAGTACCACACTGTGTACTATCACAAATTGGGCTCGGATACCGAGAACGACAAGAAAGTATATTGCAACAACGAGCACTCAAGAAGATATGTGAGAGCTACCGTATCGGACGACAAGAACTATCTTGTCATTGAAGAGAGTGCCGGTACAGCGGGTGTTGCCCTTTATATTCAAGACCTCACTCGCGACAATGCTCCTATCAAGCGCATTATCGAGGGTTACGACTACGAATATAGCGTATTGGGCATGCACGATGGTCGTTTCTTGGTATATACCAACGACAATGCACCTCGCTATCGCCTCATTTCGGTAGATCCTCGCAATCCTCAACGTGCCAACTGGAAAGAGGTTATTGCCGAACAACCCTACGTGTTGAGTAATATCGAATTGGCCAACGGTCGCATTCTTGCTGCCTACGACATCGATGTTATGAGTCACCTTTTCTGCTATAGCATGAAGGGTGAAAAACTCTACGAAGTAGAACTCCCCGGACAAGGTTCGTTGCAAGGCATCAGCGCCGATAAAGATACCCCGGAGGCCTTCTATACCTACACATCATTCATCATGCCTCGCACAGTGTACCGCATGGACGTTGAAAAGAATGTCTCGGAAAAGTACTACGCCCCCGAGATTGACTTCAACAGCGACGACTACGAGAGCTATCAAGTATTCTTTGCCAGCAAGGATGGCACACGAGTACCCATGACTATTACACACCGCAAAGGTATTGAAAAGAATGGTCTTAACCCCACCCTTCTCTACGGCTACGGTGGTTTCTCCAACTCACTTCCCGCACGATTCATCGACAACATGATACCTTTCTTGGAGCAAGGTGGTATCTATGTCGATGTAAACCTTCGTGGTGGTAACGAATATGGCGAAGAGTGGCACGTCGCAGGAACAAAGATGCAAAAACAAAACGTATTTGACGACTTTATCAGCGCTGCCGAATACCTTATTGCCGAGGGCTACACATCGCCCGCCAAGTTGGCTATTAACGGAGCTTCTAATGGTGGCTTGTTGGTAGGTGCTTGTATGACTCAACGTCCCGACCTCTTTGCTGTTGCTATCCCTCAAGTAGGTGTGCTCGATATGTTGCGCTACCACAAGTTTACTATTGGTTGGGGTTGGGCCGGTGACTACGGTACTGCCGATGATAGCGAGGAGATGTTCCGCTATTTGTTGGGTTACTCACCCTTGCACACACTCAAGGAAGGTGTTACCTACCCCGCTACAATTGTAACTACAGCCGACCACGACGACCGTGTAGTTCCTGCACACTCGTTCAAGTTTGCAGCACAATTGCAACATTGCGACAGTGGTGTTAATCCCACACTCATCCTTATCGACTCTAAGGCAGGTCACGGTGCAGGTCGCCCCCGTCACAAGATTATCGAGGAGAAAGCCAATGTTTACTCATTTATGATGTACAACTTGGGCATGAATCCTAAGTTCTGATAACATAACCATATAAAATAAGTGCCGACAAAGTTGAGTTTGTCGGCACTTATTTTATGGTATGTTATGTATTTATTGCTTGCTTAGTTCAAATCCTATAAGCACACCATCATAACTATCAACCAGCTCAAATACTGTATTAAGCGTTGTTATACCCAAGGTATTTACTACCGAGCGGAACATATTGATAAACTTATCGGCTTCAAACAATATCACCATTTTATTGCCTACTACCTCAAAGTATGCCGGAGTAGCTACAATAGCCATTGTACCGAGTTTCACAAATTCGAGTTTAAAGAAACTTTTCTCTTCAGTCTGTGTAACCTCTCCGGGCAATGGCAATTTGCCATAAGTCATAACAAACTCACCATCCTTCTCAAAGGTAAATCCAAACAACTCGGTGGTAAAACCAAGTTTTGTATAAGTAGGAGCCAACTCCTTAGAGATTTGCGATGCAACCACATCGCCACCGGCCGATTTCAATAAATCTTCCGATTTAAACTTACATGCCGGAGCAACATAAGCCCATGTACCCTCGAGGCTCTCTACGGTTAGGTCTGTAGTTGAAGCAATTACATTGCCCAATATATCACCAAGCACCGACATGGCATCATTGCCACTCGACTTACCACTCGTTTGCGAGCCTCCGGTGAGTGTGTTGAAGAGATCGCCTAAGCCCGATGCGCTGCTACCTTGGGTGGTTGTTGACTCTTTCTCGGTCTTGCTTTTATCTTCACTTGTAGTTGTTGTGCCATTCTTTGTTGCGCCTCCGGTGAGTGTGTTGAAGAGGTCGCCCAAGCCCGATGCGCTATTACTCTGGGAGGTTGTTGACTCTTTCTCGGTCTTGCTTTTATCTTCACTTGTAGTTGTTTGTTCTTTTGTACCACCACCAAGTAACTTGCCCAAATCCGGCATTGTTTGAGCTTCAGCCATGTTTGTAGCACCCAGCGCCACACACACCGACAATGTTAAGTTTGCTAATAATTGTTTCATAAGATTGAATATTGATTTTTACATTTTTCTGATGCAAACTTAAAAAAAATTTATGATTTTTCGAGAGATATTCTCTCTTTCACATCATCATTTTTCAAAAAAACATCACCCTTGCGTGAACTTTTTGTCTCTATTGTGGTTATATGATTGAGAAGCGCAATAGTGTGGAGGTCACCCTGTCAGTCGGGTTTTGGAGGAGCAGCCGATTGTAGTGTTCCATGACACCGATACGCTTCTCTATTTAATACGATACCCCGGGTCACTACGACTCGGGGTATCACTATTTATGTATACGCTTGTTTACAACAACACACTTTCGAATATATCAGCCAACTGTGGTACAATATTCTCAGCCGAATATTTCGCTATATTCTTTTGTGCCATTTCACCCATGTTTTTTCGCTCCTCGGGGTGCTCATAGAGGTATATAAGTTTCTCTACAAAATCGGCAGTATCATCAAGGGCGTATAACATTCCGTTTTTACCATCCTCAATAAGGTCTCTGTGCCCTCTTATATCGCTTGCTACGATAGGCAAAGCAATGCTCATCTCTTCCACGATATTTATAGGCAAACCCTCCATGGCACTGGCCGACACGCCCACATCGGCAATGCGCATAAATCCTGATATATGGGGCTGATATCCGGCAAATATTACAGCTTCGGTAACGTTCAACTCCTGAGCAAGTCGACGGCATGTATCCATCTCATCGCCTTCGCCCAAGAGTATCAACTTACAATTGGGGATATGCTTCTTAAGCTCACTAATAGCCTTGATAAGAAATGCTTGCTTCTTGTGACGGGCATATCGTGCCATGTAAATACACACAAAGTCGTCATCACGCAAGTTATATTGGGCTCGCAATTTATTTTGTTCATCGATGTTGCACACTCCTACATGATTCTCATCATATCCTATACCTGTCAGGTAATATTGACGAGGTATTTCGGGGAAGTAACGGCTTGCATTAAGTCTATCTTCTTCGTTGATAGTGACAATAGCATCGGTTTTATGAGCCAGGCATTTCTCTGCCGTATAGTACAACATCCAATTGATCCACGGTGCGCCCTTATAAAAGTGAAATCCATGCGCCATATATACTACCTTTGCACCACGACGACGAGCCTTGCACGAAGCCAATCGGGCTATCATTGCACCTATGGGGGTGTGGCAATTGATAATATCATATTGCTCCTTGTCAAGATGTTGAGCAAGTTGCTTTATCGCTACTATATTCGAGCGGTGAAATGGAGTTCGCTTCACCGGAATGTCTATTTGCTTGCGGACATGGGGTATCGGCTTTCCGTCATTATCCGATGCTACATCTACAATCCATCCATTTCTTACCAGATATTCGATATGTGGTATAAGAAACGAACGGACAAATTGGTACGACGATGTAACTATCAGTATCTTTTTCATTTTATAAGCATCGATATGCGAAGGTAATGATAATATCGCAATATACCAAATAAAAGAATATTGTTAAAGAAGACTAAATAGTCATACTATCCGGCAAGGCTCTATTTTACAGTATGATAGAAGGATTTGCACCCACAAGCAGTGCCACCGACAGCAACAATATGTAGGATACAGCAAATACCACACCTACCCTTTTCTGCCGTTTAGTATAGGTGGCAATATGTGCAATAACATAGCCACCCATGATGGTCAGGAGCGGAGCAAAAACAAAGGCGTACCGCGACACGACTCCACCGGTTATCAACGCCGGCACACAATAGGCCATAGCCGACACAAGTGCCATAAGCGAGAGCCTGATGTCACAATCTTTCCGCCACCAGTGAAGCAGGTAAAACAGGAAGATAGGTAATGCTGCCAAGTACCACATATAACTCATGCGATGATAGGCTGAGGATATTGGCACACCAAACACATCCGAGGCGGTACTAAATGGGAAGGGTATCATGAATTGCACCGCAGTGGTTAGGGGCAATACAAGCAACTTTTGTGGCAACGTATAGGCATTATAATCGCCCATTATCTGATGTAGGGGTTTCTGACTGTCACCATACGAGAAGCTATCATGTCCTTGGCTCTCCAGATAACATGCTACATAGTAACTATCGCCAAACCAACTGTTGTTCACTCCTACATACAGGGCTACCCATGTAACGCCCAAAATCGCACAGATAGGCACGATGTCGTGTTTCGTCATCTTATACAACCATATAGCTGCTATGTATAGTATCAGTATATATATATATGTGGGACGACAAGCCGCCAATATAACCAATCCTATCACAAGCATGGCTGCATACAGAGGCACTTTATAGCGTTGCTTGATGGCATACAACGCGTTGACACACAACAAGAAAGACATTATGATAAAGGGGTCTTTCGATAAGACTGTTCCGGTACCCATTACTCCGGGTATAATGGCAGTAAGCATCATGGCATATCCTGCCATGCGTGTGGTATAGGGCTTGTCGCCTACAACAAACACCACGCATCGCCCCACAAGCATCAGTGTTACCAATAACACAAAGATATTTACTGCTGTGGGATAGGCTATATCATCTATACCCAACATCATCCACCACGAAAGGAATATCGAATATCCACTATAAGGTATTACAGGCGAATAGGCACTATACGTTCCATGAGCAAGGTCGTGTGCCAGACGGTGAAACGAATAGGGATCATACAGCAACATCGGAGCTTCGACAGTGCCCAATTTTACAGTCGATTGCCACAAGTTGAGGGCAAAAAAGAGTGTCATCATTACAAATGCAATACTCAACGATAATTGTCCTATCGACGAGTAATATCGTGAGTGGCGATACACCGCACACGGCACTATATATGTGGCAAGTAGTAGCGGAAGTATCGACAAAGCCCTACCCACGGGAAACAATACGAGTAACATAACAGCAACCGCAGTTACCGAAATTATTACATCCGATACACCTATTCTAAGTAAGGTTTTCATCACTCTATATTGATATTGCACTTTTTCAAGCCCTATGCCCCGGCCTACGGCACTTAAATTATATTGGCGACAAAGTTAACACTTTTTTATGAATAGACAACATATCGCCAATTTCGCGCTTGTGATATATCACAAGCAACATCTCACGCTCACGCAACACATTTTCACACGCATGCACAGCTTGCTTTTTAAATATAATTTATCAAACCAATCAAAAATTTTTTCTATATTTGCCGGACATTTATACAACATAATATATATTATAAGAAACGGATTTGAACGTTGTTTTAAAGGATACTTTACACATAAGTAAACTTGAATATACTATTATAAATTTAATTAAAAATGAGAAAGAATTTCGGAATTTTATTATTCGCGGGATTGCTATCTCTATTTGCCTCATGTAACAATGAGTCAAATAGTCCTACGTTCGGAAAGGGTAGTTTCAACATTTCGTTATCTACCAACACCGAAGTTGTGCCGGTACTAAGAAGTACAGCCGCAACAGATGATGCAGTTCCAAGTGTCGAAGATTTCCAATTGACACTTACAAGTGAAGATGGCTTATTCAGCCAAAAATGGAGCAGTATTAACAGTATTAACCCCGAAGACACCTACGATGTAGGCAACTACGTACTCAAGGCCGAGTATGGCTCGCTCGAAGAAGAGGGTTTCATTAAGCCATACTACGTGGGTGAAACAGCATTTACCATTCGCGACCACGAGACTACCGATGTCGAAGTGATGTGCGCTTTGGGTCATGTTAAATTCACACTTAATTACACCGAAGCATTCAAGAAATACTTCACCGACTATGAGGCAACCGTAAGTTCATCGAATGGTCGAAATATTGTTATTACAAAGAGAGAGACTCGCGATGCTTACTTGCGTCCCGGTAATATCTCGTTGGAACTTCAACTTACCAAATCGAACGGTGTATCGGCTACATTCCGACCCGAAATCATCAAAGAGGCTAAGGCCCGCGAACACTATATCGTAACATTGGATGTTTCGGAGAACGTAGGCGAAGTATTCTTGAACATTACTTTCGGCGAAGTTGAAGGTAGCGAACGTATCACAATCAACGTATCGGATGAGGCTATGACAGCTCCCGCTCCCTACATCGTATTGGATGGTGTAGAAGAAGATGGCAACATCGAGATTCAAGAGTGTGCCGCTCCTGATAATGCGACTTTGAGCGCCACCATTACAGCTCGTGGTGGCTTGAAGAGCTGTACTTTGACTACACAATCTACTCACCTTCAATCATTAGGCTTCCCCACAAGCGTCGAACTCACCTCGCTCACTGCCGACCAAGTTCGATTGTTCGAGACCTATGGTCTTGAGATGAGAGGTTTTGGCGAGAATCGCGATGAGATGGCGATTGTCAATTTTGCCACACTCACACCCTCATTGCTCATTTCGGAAGTTGGTAGCAACCAACACACATTCACATTGATAGCTACCGACCTTAACGACAAGGCGTGCGACCCTGTTTCATTCACTATTACCAACACTCCGTTGTCATTGACCATGGGCGATGTTGCCGACGTAATGATGGGTAGCATGAGTATGGATATTCCTGTAACATTCGACGGTAGTGACGCATCAAAATTGCAAGTTATGCGCATGGTTGGCAACACAGCTCAAGGTGTTACTACTACCATCAAGTCGAACGAAGGTAACAACTATGTATTGACAGCCGATTTTGATGTTGAGAACAAGTCGCAAGAGTTGTTTGTCACTTTCGGTGGTATCAAAAATACAGCATCACAAGTTGTCGACATCATTGTTCCCGACTACACACTCAACTTTGCGGATGCCGATGTATGGCACAACCGTGCTACATTCACCGTAAAGGCTACCGATGCCGCTTACCAATCGGTTGTCGAAAAATATATATCGTTCTACATAAACAGCGGTAATAAATGGGAAGAATTCAACCCTGTAACAAATACCAATGGCTATAGTATTTCGGGTCTTGCTGCCGGTAGCACATATCAATTCAACTCATCGTGTCTCGACAATGGTAGCGACTTGGCAAGCAATACTGCTGTAAGCATCGCTACCGAGTCACAATTGGCATTGCCCAATCCCAACTTTGACAACTGGACTCAATGGTTCTCGGAAGAAATCAACAAAGGTGGTCGGTATGCCAAGACAGCCGGTTGGACACAAGAGACACAAACCGTAACATCTACCAACCCCAACGGTTGGGCAACTGTAAACAGCAAGACAGTTCCCACATCTCCCAAGACCAAGAATACATGGTATATGGTTCCCTCTACCCTACCCACCACAGGTATCAATGGCAATGCAGTCATGATGCGCAACGTGGCTTGGGATAACAACGGAGACACACCTCCCGGAGAATCGTGGGGTAATATTGCCGGTAAAAATCATCTTGACGAACTCGATCCTCCTTCGATAGGATACCGCAGTGCCGGTAAGTTGTTCTTGGGTGATTACAGCTACGACCACAGCAACAACAGCGAGGTATACAATGAGGGTATCAGCTTCGTATCGCGTCCTACCAAGTTGACCGGTTATTACAAATATACAGCCCAAGGTAACGACACACATGGTATAGCAATCATTACCGTTGAACATCGCACAAGCAATGGTCAAGTGATAACATTGGCTACAACCACTAAGGCCCTTACTCCCACAGCCAATTTCACAGCCTTTGAGCTTCCGCTCAATTATACCAACACAGGCTACAAAGCAACACACTTGCGCGTAATGTTTGCATCGAGCAACTATGCTTCGAACAACCAAGCATACGAGACACAAAACATTCTTACTGTCGACAACAGAGGAGAAGCTGTTTCGCTCGGTAGCGAGTTGTGTGTAGATAATCTATCACTCATATACTAATTAGCACTATGAAAAAGATATTATATTCATTATTCACTATAATGGCTTCGGTAGCCTTGGTAGCGTGTCAGAATGACAAGCTCCCTATCGACAACAGTCTGACCGGAACAGTCGACTTGTCAACCATGAATGTTACCTGCGACTACGATTCCGAAATATTGCGTAGTAGCACCGATGATTTTATCATCACCATTACCGAGAAATCGACCAATGAAAAAATCAATTCTTGGTCGTATAGCGAAATGCCCGAGGTGTGCACACTCATTGCCGGCTCATATATCCTTAAAGCCGAATCGTGCGAATTGCAACCTTCTGCTTGGGATAAGCCCTATTATGTTGACCAAAAGGAGTTTAAGGTAGAGGTTGACAAAGTAACTGCCATAGGCGACTTGGTGTGCGTATTGAAAAACGTAAAAGTTACCGTAGAGTTTAGCCAAGACCTCCTGAAAATAATGGGTGACGACTGCAACGTCAAGGTAGAATTGGGCAAAGGTAAAGGTGACTTAGGCCTCAACTTTACAAAGAGTGAACAACGTGCCGCCTACTTTGCAGTCGAAGAGGAGAGCAACATACTCGTTGCCACATTCCAAGGTACCATCGATGGCTATTACGATACAACCGTAAGCACATTTGAGGATGTAAAGGCCGGTGAATGGCGCATCTTGCGTTATTCATTGAAGTCTAACAACCAAGAAAACGAGGAGAATGGTTCGTTCAACACACAACTGTCGGTGGATGCCTCTTGTACAACTGTAGAAAAAGATGTACAAGTAGATGTTAACGAAGATGTCATCGAAGATCCCGATCCCGAACCCAAGCCTGATAATGGCGGTGACGAGCCCGGCGATAATCCCGGTGATGAACCCCAACCCGCCGATGGTCCCGTAATCACAGCTACTACATTCGATATCAAGGAGGCTCAAGTTATATCAGCAGACCTTGTAATCCAAATCATTATCAATAGTGAACAACCTTTGGCCGGACTTGTTGTTGATATTAATTCAAACAAACTTACACCCGAAGAGTTGGCAACTATCGGTTTGGCCGAGCACCTCGACCTTGGCAATCCCGGCTCTATGCGTGAAGCACTCGAAGGTTTGGGCTTCCCTGTTGCCGAAAATGTATTGGGTAAAAACGAAGTAATGTTTGACATAACACAATTTGCCGGTCTTTTGGCAGCTTTAGGTCAAGGTACACACGACTTTGTCTTGACAGCAACCGATGAAGCCGGAAACGAAACAACCGAAACATTAACCCTTATAGCAGAATAGTAAGATGAAACGATATCATAACATAATCACTTTATTGCTTGTCTTCCTATCGCTCATAGGATTTGTATCTTGCAAAGACGACACCAATAGTTTTGGTGAAAGTGAAGGTCGCTTGGTGTTGGGCATGAATGTATCAATGCCCCAATTAGATGGTATGACACAGAGCGAACAAGAAGAGGGTACTGCCCTTCTCGAAGACAGTTGCCGTGTAAGAATTTACAACAACAAAGGTCTTATACGTTACTACAAAGGCTTGAGCAATGTACCCTCTGAATTGATGTTGGCTACAGGCGATTATCGCATACAAGCTATTACAGGCGACTCTGTCCCTGCTACATTCAAGATGGGATATTATAAAGGCGAGAGCAACTTCACCATCGAAGCCAACTCATCGA
Organism: Bacteroidaceae bacterium; assembly: GCA_017935645.1. Classification (GTDB taxonomy): domain Bacteria; phylum Bacteroidota; class Bacteroidia; order Bacteroidales; family Barnesiellaceae_A; genus Barnesiella_A. The sequence continues at coordinate 28,252 of JAGBHF010000018.1, forward strand.
CCTCTATCAATGTGACTTGTAAAATCAAGAGTACATTGGTAACAATATCACTCAGCGACTCGTTGAAACAAAAGCTCACCGACTACAATGTTACCGTAGGCACACCTCAAGGCTCATTGGTATACACCGAGGCTCACTTGGATTCTATCGGTTACTTCATCCTTCCCGAGGGTTGCAACGAGCTTAGTTGGGCTATTGAAGGTACTCAAACCGACGGTTCTATTTACACCGGCGAGGGCGTAGTAAAAGACGTTAAGCCTGCCATGAAGTATAACCTCGCGTTCAGCTACAATGAGACCGAGTATATACAAGGTGGAGCATACTTCAACCTACGTGTAGACGAGACAACTGTTGAGAAGTTGAGCAACATTGTTATCTACAAGCGTCCCAGCATTACCGGTTTGGACTTCGACATCACACGTGCTGTCTTTTTCGAAGAGAATTCGGGTGAAGAGTTGGCTGTATATATCAACGCATCTTCTGCATTGACTCATGTAATCGTATCGGGCGACAATCTTACATCGATAGGTTTGCCCGCCAATTCAATTGACTTTGTAGAAACCGGTGATTATAACAAGAGCCAATGGGCTACTGCCGGTATATCATACTTCTATGAGTATGACAGTGAAAATGACATTTCGATGGCCAAAATCACAATTGCCGAATCGTTCATAAAGAACCTACCCCAAGGCTCACACATCCTCAACATCCGTGCTGTTGACAAGAACGAAAAGGAATGGGATGAAGATCTCAATATCACTATATCGAATGCCGTAGTGCTTACTGAGAGCCTTGTTCGCACAGAGATTTGGGCCAAACGTGCCACCTTGCGCGGTAGCGTATTGAAAGAGACCAGCGAGACATTGTCATTCCAATATCGCATCAAAGGCGGTAGCACATGGGAGAGTGTAAGTGCCACTCGCAGTGGCGACATCCTCACAGCCTCAATAAGTGGTCTCACCCCCGGTAAGACCTACGAGTATCGTGCCGTATCGGGTACTACCCCCTCGGCCATTACATTGGAGTTCACTACCGAGAGTGCATTTGTACTGCCCAATGCAAGCTTTGAAAATTGGCATCAAGATGGCAAAGTAATGCTTGTATATGCTTCAGGCGGCGAAATGTGGTGGGATACCGGTAACCACGGTTCTTCAACACTTAACAAAAACATTACCACTCAAGATACCGAATACAAAAACAGTGGTAACTCATCGGTTAAGATGAAATCACAATTTGTAGGAATAGGTACAGTTGGTAAGTTTGCTGCAGGTAACATCTTTGCCGGTAAATATGCAGGAACAGACGGTATGGATGGTATCATCGACATGGGACGTTCAATATCATCACGCCCCAGCAAGCTCACAGGTTACTACAAGTATGTTACCGGTGAGGTTGACTACTCAAGTACCGACTTGTTGCCCAAGGGTGCAACCGATATAGGTAGTATCTTTGTAGCCATAGGTGACTGGAACGGCCCTGTAACTATCAAAACCAAGGAGTCGGAGCGTACACTCTTTGACCCCAACGACCCGCACGTGATAGCCTACGGTGAGTTGAACCAAACTACCAACACATCAGGCGATGGCTTGATACCCTTCACCATCGACCTCGAGTATCGCGATAACAATCGTATACCTACATACATTCTCATTGTAGCATCGGCAAGTAAGTACGGCGACTACTTTACAGGTAGCTCGGCAAGTACTATGTGGCTTGATGACTTGGAGCTTGTATATGAGTAAAAACATCTATAAAATAGTGCTGTCGATGTTGCTCCCGATACTCGTTATCGGGGCAACATCTGCTACAGCCCAGTCAGCGCAAGCGATAGCCGACTCGGTGGTTACATCGCCTACTCCATCGCGTGGCCTCAAGCAACACACCTTTGTACCCAAGGGACAATGGATAGTGGGTGGTAGTATCTCCTACTCGCAACAGAGCGAGGATAACTACCAATTCTTGGTTATAGATGGCATCAATGGAATAGGCTATAGCTTCAATGCAAGCCCCATGTTCAGCTACATGATTGCCGATAATATGGGTTTGGGTGGACGATTTTCTTATGGTCGCTCGCTCATGAGAATCAACTCGGCCGATATCAACCTCAGCGAAGACTTAAACTTTGCTGTGGGCGACATATACAGCCTCAGCCACTCATACACAGGTATGATTGTGTTGCGCAACTATATCAGCATCGGTAGCAATATGCGATTTGGACTCTTTAACGAGACCCAATTGCAGATAGGCGGTAGCCAGAGCAAGCTGGCAAGCGGTAGCGGTGAGGCACTTACCGGAAGCTATGAGACCGGCTTTAATGTAGGTATTAACTTAGCGCCCGGTATCACAGCATTCATCAACGACTTTATAGCCGTAGAGTTCAATGTGGGTCTGTTGGGATTTAAGTATACCAGCACCCACCAACTCACCGACCAAGTATACGAAGGTAATACACACAGTACCTCAGCGAGTTTCCAGATTAACATATTCTCATTAGGATTAGGATTGGCATTCTACATATAATATTATGATGAAAAAGATAGTATGTATAGTTGCCACACTGGCAATGATGCTTATTGCATCGACAACAGCACGTGCATCACATACCCTCCCTGTAGACAGCGGATATGTTGAGAGTAGGCCTGTTGTGACTGATACGACTACGCACAGCCCCTTCCGATATGATCCTGTTGTAGCCGATTCGATAATAAGCATATTCCACATGCGCGATTCTCTGTTTTTCTCTCTTAGAAACAACAGAGTCGATGTCGATTCTATCGCAACAGATACACTCTTGCCTACCGACTCGGTGGTGGAGATGGAACAGCCCAAGAAGGAAAAGTTTGTAAGAGGACTCACCAACTATAGCTATATTGCCAAGAACGAATGGATATGTGGTATTACAGCCTCATACACAGGCTTTAACAGCGACGATAGCGACTTGTTGCTACTCATCAAGGACTTCAACTTCACAGGCTCACTCTTTGGTATCAATCCCTTTGTAGGCTACTTTGTGGCCGACAACCAATGTATCGGTATCAAACTCGGCTATTCGTCGACTGTAGGCAACTTGGGCAATTTCTCTCTCGATATTATCGAAGGTATGAATATATCGCTGACCGACCTTGAGTATAACGCCAAAATCTACTCGGCGGGATTATTCCACCGAGCCTATTTGGGCCTTACTCCCGGTGGGCAATTGGGTATATTCAACGAAACAAACCTCACGTTCCGCAATGGTGTGAGCCACTTTATCCGTAGCAATGGCGAAGGTGGCATGACCGATACCAAGACCATATCGAACGAAATCGTCTTAGGACTATCGCCCGGTATATCGGTATTCATCATGGATAATGTAGGAGCAAGTGTGTCGGTGGGTATTTTGGGCCTTAATTACAAGCACAACGTTCAATATATCGATGGTGCTCTTACCGGAAAATTTGTATCGAGTGGTGCAAACTTCAAGATTAACATATTGAACATAAACATTGGTATAACTGTTCATATCTGATAATTGACATTTCGGACTATGAAGAAAGATATATTGAATATACTCTGTTTGATAATGGCTGTTTGCGCCATGTCGGGTTGTATCAAGAACGACTTGCCCTACCCTCGCATTCAGGCTCAGATATTGTCTATTGAGGCCGACGGCTTGGTGCAACCCCCCACTATAGACAACGAAACTCAAACAGTGGAGCTTGTATTGGCCGATACGGTGAATATCAAACGGGTGAATATCACTGCAGCAACTATCACCGACGATGCTACAGCCGAGCCTTCGATTGTGGGCATACACGACTTGTCGGAAGCTAAAGAATTTACCCTGTCGCTGTATGATGACTTCAAGTGGATTATATCGGCGCGACAAGATATTAAGCGCGACATTGCCGTAGTAGGACAAGTGGGAAAAACGGTTATAGAGGATAGTCACAAGAGCGCATACGTCTTTGTAAACGAGCGCGTAGACTTGTCAAACATCGAATTTACGACCTTCCAACTTGGCCCCGAAGGTATTACCACCTATAGCCCCTCAATCGACGAGTTACACGACTTCTCGAAGTTTATGCGTGAGGTAGAGGTGCGATACCACGACATTGTCGAGGTGTGGAGCATCTTTGTCATTCACACCGAGAGTAAAGTTACGCTCTCATCGGTAGATGCATGGACACGTGTGGCATGGCTGTATGGTACAGGTTTGGAAGAGAACATCAACCGATTTGAGTATCGTGAGGCAACAGCTACCGAGTGGACAGCCGTTCCCGAGGAGTATATGTTGTCGCAAGGTGGCAGTTTCTCGGCTCGATTGATACACCTCAATCCCAACACCGAATATGTGGCTCGTGCGGTGATACTTGGCGAAAATGGCGTCGAGGAGACCAGCAACGAGATAGCCTTCACAACCGAAGGCGAGACAGTACTGCCCAACGGTGGATTTGACGAATGGTGGAAAGAAGGCAGTGTATGGAATCCTTGGAGCGAAACAGCATCGCCATGGTGGGACACCGGTAACAAGGGTGCTGCCACACTGGGCGAATCGAACACCGTGCCTACCGACGATGCCGTAAAGGGCAAAGCCGCTATGTTGCAAACTCGATTTGTGGGTATTGGTACTATCGGTAAGTTGGCTGCCGGAAACATCTTCGTGGGTCGATTTGGCAAAGTTGATGGTACAAACGGTATCATCCATTTAGGACAACCCTTCAACCTTCGCCCTACCCGACTCAAAGGATACTATAAGTACTCCAACGGTCCTATCGACTATGCCGACAAGGAGATGAGCGACATGATAGGTCAACCCGACTGCATGTCGATATACATGGCACTTGGCGACTGGGACGAACCGGTAGAGATACGCACCAATCCCAAGAATCGCAAGGTATTTGACGTAAACGACCCGCACATCATAGCTTACAAGAGCTTCGAGACAACCGAGATAACAAGCGAATACACCCCCTTTGAGCTCGAACTCGAGTATCGCTCGACCTCGCGTATACCCACATACCTTATTATCATTGCATCGGGTAGTAAGCTGGGCGACTACTTTACCGGTAGCACACAGAGTACACTCTACGTCGACGAGTTTACGCTCGAATGGGATTATTAACGCAGTAACATCCTACCCTATACACAAATGGCTATGCATCATCGCGACGCATAGCCATTCTTTTCATAAAGCATTCGTGTCAAATAAATACAATAAATACTATCTCTTAGAACGTTACACCAAGACTAAGACTCCAAGCCAAGCCTAAGTCAAATCCACGGTACAACGTTACGTCTTGTCCATAATTATACCATTCACCTTCAATAAGCAAATTGCGAGCCATCAAACCTGTAGAGACGTAGAAATCGTAGTTGCTATTGGTGCGGAAGTTCAAGCCAAACACAGGATTGACAAAGAAACACGAGGGATTGTACGACACATCGGGAGCATCTTCAACTTCCTTTGAGCCGGTCAGGTGTCCACCTATCGAGAAGGCAAAGAAAGGTTGGCACTTCGTGTTGGTAAAGTACAATCGTGCATGCAGATAGAGGGGG
>JAGBHF010000019.1 GCA_017935645.1 Bacteroidaceae bacterium
CCCGCTGCGCCCATTTGTCTAAAGACCAAGTTGCTCACGCTCGGCATAGCCCATGCAAGCACGGCTCTGCACTCGCTTAATCGCAACAGTCCCCTATCTCGCTAACGCTCGCAGGGGCAGAAAAAGAGACCACGCCTAAAGATTTTTTATAGACAGAAGGACAAAAGAGACAGAAGAAATACGCTCCACAAAAGAATATGTTCCTTATGTTCTTTTGTCTTAATAAATTATCCTTGTGTCGGGCATGCGGGCGCAATACAATTGCGCCCCTACTCTGGCTGTATTCAATACTCACTATATGTTGACTATTACTTCAACTCTTGTCGTAGGAATTGTGTGGTGTATGTATCTTGTTGGCATATCTCCTCTGGTGTGCCACAGGCAAGTACCCTACCTCCTTCGCGACCTCCTTCGGGGCCCATGTCGATAATGTAGTCGGCACTCTTTATCACATCCATATTATGCTCTATTACTACAACCGTATTGCCCTTATCGGTGAGGCGATTGAGTACGCCGAGGAGTACGCGAATGTCTTCAAAGTGGAGTCCTGTGGTAGGCTCGTCGAGTATATATAGTGTCTTGCCGGTGTCGCGCTTGGCGAGTTCGGTGGCGAGCTTTACACGCTGACTCTCACCGCCAGAGAGGGTTGTTGAGGGCTGTCCGAGCTTGATATATCCCAATCCTACATCTTGCAATACTTTGATTTTGTTGAGTACTGTGGGGATGTTCTCGAAGAACTCCACGGCTTGATTGATGGTCATGTCCAGGACATCGGCAATAGATTTGCCTTTGAAGCGCACTTCGAGCGTCTCGCGGTTGTAACGCTTGCCATGACACACCTCGCAGGGTACATATACGTCGGGCAGGGAGTTCATGCCGATGGTTTTGTAGCCGTTACCGCTACAAGCCTCACAGCGACCACCCGACACGTTGAATGAGAAACGTCCGGGCTTGTAACCTCGGATTTTGGCCTCGGGCGATTCGACAAAGAGGTTGCGTATATCGGCAAATACACCCGTATAGGTGGCCGGATTGGAACGCGGTGTGCGACCTAATGGCGATTGGTCAACAGTGACGACCTTGTCGATATGCTCCAGTCCTTCGATGCGTTCGTATGGTAGCGGGTCTTGCAGTGAGCGATAGAAGCGTTGGTTGAGAATGGGTTGTAGTGTACCGTTGATAAGGGTCGACTTGCCACTACCCGATACGCCCGTAATGCAAATAAAGCGACCCAAGGGGAGCGATATGGTTACGCCCTTGAGGTTGTTTCCCGTAGCACCATGTAGCGTGAGGTACTTGCCATTGCCTTGTCGTCGTTGTGTGGGAACTTCTATCTTAACAGGGCTTTCGGGACGCAGATATTCGGCTGTGAGAGTGTGGCTCTGCATCATCTCGGCGGGTGTGCCGGCAAAGACTATGTTACCACCCAATCGACCCGCTTTGGGGCCGAGGTCGAGCAGATAATCGGCCTCGAGCATCATGTCCTTGTCATGTTCTACAACTATTACCGTGTTGCCTATGTCGCGTAGCTCTTTGAGCGACTTGATAAGGCGCATGTTGTCGCGTTGGTGCAATCCAATGCTGGGCTCATCGAGAATATAGAGTACATTGACCAACTGTGAGCCTATCTGTGTAGCCAAACGTATGCGTTGGCTCTCACCGCCCGAGAGTGTGGCCGATGCACGATTGAGGCATAAGTAGTCGAGGCCAACAGCTACCAAGAAGTGAAGGCGGCTGCGTATCTCCTTGAGAATTTCGGTTGCAATGAGGAGCTGTTGCGGATTGAGTTGCTCCTCTACCCCGTCCACCCAACGGGCGAGGTCGGCAATATCCATTGAGGCGAGGTCGGCAATATTCTTTCCGGCGATGCGATAATGCAGTGCTTCGGTATTGAGGCGTTGACCATGACACTCGGGACATGTAACCACCGACACAAACTGGCCGGCCCATTTTTGAGCCGATGCCGAGGCTTCGCTCTGTTGCTGCATCTCGATGTACTTAATCAATCCATCGAATGTAAGGAAGTAATCGGAGTATCCTTCGGGGTCGTCTTTGAGTACCAATCGCTCATCACTGCCATTGAGTATCTCGTCAAGCGCCTCTTCGGGTAGTTCGTTCAAAGGCGTCTTGAGTGAAGCACCATAGCGTTCGCAGATGGCCTCGATTTGTCCGAAAATAAGCGACCTCTTATATTTCCCCAAGGCTTCAATGCCTCCGTTGTATATCGACTTGCTCATGTCGGGCATGAGTTTGTCACGATCTATAATATTGATGTATCCGAGGCCTTTGCAACGAGGGCAAGCACCTAAGGGCGAATTGAACGAGAAGTTGTGAGGTGCAGGCTCGCTATATGATAGTCCTGTTGCAGGATCCATCAGTGTGCGACTGTAGTGGCGTATCTCGTTGGTGTCGGCATCAAGTACCATGATAAGGCCTTCGCCCTGTTTCATGGCTGTGCGCACACTGTTTTTTACACGTTCGCGGTCTTTGTTCGACACGACGAGTTTGTCCACCACAAGTTCTACGCTGTGATTCTTGTAGCGGTCGAGTTTCATACCTTGCAGTATCTCGCATATCTCGCCATCGACACGCACCGACAAGAATCCTTTGCGTCGCATTTGCTCAAACAACTCCTTGTAGTGTCCCTTGCGGTTGCGCACAAGTGGTGAGAGAATATAGGTGCGGCGACCTTCGTACTTCGAGATAATCAGTTCAAGTATTTGTTCCTCGGTGTATTTTATCATCTTCTCGCCCGAGAGGTATGAATATGCCTCTCCTGCTCGGGCAAAGAGCAGACGCAAGAAGTCGAATATCTCGGTGGTTGTTCCTACCGTCGAGCGAGGGTTGCGATTGGTTGTCTTTTGCTCGATGGAGATAACCGGACTCAGACCGGTTATTTTATCGACATCGGGTCGCTCAAGGTTGCCCAACATATTGCGGGCATATGCTGAGAATGTTTCGATATATCGGCGCTGTCCTTCGGCAAAAATTGTATCAAATGCCAACGACGACTTGCCGCTACCACTTAATCCTGTAATGACGGTGAGCGAGCGACGAGGTATCGTTACGTCAATATTCTTGAGGTTGTGAACGCGAGCGCCATACACCTCTATCTTTTCTTCTTCTATCGCTTTCATATTGCTCAATCAACTACCCAGTTTTTGTTGTATGTCACATATTTGCGCTTGGCGTTGTAGTACATATCCTCTTTGAGTGGTATGGTTATCTTGTATAGTTTGCCACTCTTGTCGGGTAATGTTTGGGTGCGCATCCATGGGTTGAAGTCTTTCAGTTGCTTGTAGGTAATACCTTGTTTCTTGGCCCATGTGGCAAGGTCGTCGATGGTCGATGTAACCTCTATGGTCTTGGTCTTTATGGGCTGATATAGTTGCTTGGCTTTGATTTTAAAGCCGTATTGAGCGGGATTCTCAAAGACAAGTTTTGTAGCCAATATGCGGAAAACATATCGAGATGTTTCGTCAACCAAGTGCATGTCAAGAGAACTTTTTACTCCTTGTCGTTCGCGTTCGCGTTCTACACGTTGCAGTCCGGCGTTGTATGACACGGCTGCATCGACCCAGCTGCCATACTTCTCATAAGCGTTGCGCAAGTAGCGACAAGCTGCCACGGTTGCCTTCTCGATGTTGTAGCGCTCGTCAATATCGTTGTTTACCTCCAACCCATATTCGCGTGCGGTAGCAGGCATAAATTGCCACATGCCGGCTGCCTTTGCGGGCGATTTGGCCAATGGGTTGAATGCACTCTCAATGGCTACCAAGTAGATGAAGTCGGTAGGTATTTTTTCGCGTTCGAGAATGGGTATGATAATGGGCATATAGCGATTGGCTCGTTTGATGGTGAGCATTGTTGTGGCGTGCATATAGCAGGCTGTTGTCAACTCGCGCTCTACCCTTTCGTACATGTCATAACGGGTGAGGTCGATACTCTCACCTGCAAAAGTCATCTTCTCCGGTACGTCGGGTATGCGGTATTCGATATCGAATGCCTGAGCTTTATCATTTCCTTTTGCAGTTGTGCCTATGCCGGTCAACAATAATATGGCAACCAATGCCACGCCTTTTATGATGTATTTCATATCTATGCTTTTGTCGGGTTGTTACTCTTTGTTTTGGCTGTTGTTGTTTTTCTTTGAGCGCATGAGGTTGATGTGTCCACTGCGTTTATACTCAACGCCATCGGCTCCACGTGCTTCTATAACATAGTAGTATACACCGGGCGAAGCTAATCGACCTCCGTGCTTACCATCCCATCCCTCTCCGGGATTTTCGCTATGATACATCTCTACGCCTTGTTTGTTGAATATCCAACAGCGAAACTCCACGAGTGACTTGAAGGCTACGCGCCATTCGTCGTTTTTGCCATCGATTGTACCCGGAGAGAAGGCATTGGGTATCTCCAGCATCGAGGTGCCTATGGTCACAACCATTGGTTCGCTCTCGTATATACAACTTTCGTTGTTGCTCGTCACAACCAGTCGCACATAGGTTGTACCCTCTTCTCGGAAGGTGTAGCGCAAGAGGTCGTCGGTGTATCGGTGTGTTATCGAGTTGAAATTACCGTCACGCGAGAATTGCCATTCCACGTGTGTCACAGCGTCGGTATAATAGGCGTTAAACTCTATCTCGGCAGGGGCTGAACCTCCCAAGTTCTCGGGTTGTCGGTCTATTTCATTCTCAGCTTCGCGATAGGTTTGTGTGGCGCGTGCTTGTGCTTCTACGGCTACGGTTGCATATTCGGTGCTTTCGGCTACCTGCTCCATACCCCATGCTTGCAGAAACTTATCGCCTGTTACGGTAAATATGGTGTTGCACAAAGGTGCAGCAACGGGATAGCTGCTTGAAAATTGGTTTAAAATCACTTCGCGGGCAACTTCGTTATATTGCAACTGCTCTTCGTTCCATTCGAGTGTGTTGTATGAGATTGCGATGTCGCGCTTTATCTCATATGGCATCATGTTGTTGAATGCGTAATAGTTCATCTTTTCGCCCGATCCCTGCATGTTTAAGGTAACTATATCGCATGCAGCATCATTGCCTTCTACGGCTACCGATGTGAGCGATAATTGATGCTTGATGTAGTCAATAACATAAATGTAATAAGGCTTGTCGCCGTCCATTGCTATAAATCCACATTCGCTGCCGGTGAGTGGGATGGTTGAGTAACGACCATTCTGTGTTGAGGAAAGTGGCGTAATCACGTCTTCATATGTGTACCAAGTAATGGTATTTCCCGAGTGTGTCTCAAACTGCAAACTCTTGTCGGCTGTTCCATAGATTACATATACGGCGTTGATAGGTGATGTTGACTTATAGTCCTCGTAGTAGGCGTATGATAGCTCGTTGCCTCCTATCACGGTGAACTTTTGTGCCGATACCGAAATGGCTGTCATTGCAATAACCACTATTGCAATATCTCTGTATAGTTGTTTTATTCTACTCATATATTCTCCTTTTATATAACAACGTAAGCCTGTGTAAAATATTTGGTGCTTAACTTACAAAGATAATAACTATTGGACAAAAAATGTCATGTGTGGTTGATTATTTCGCGATGTTGGTACTTTTGTATTGCTTTTGTATTGCTGTAGGACACTACAGACCGTGGATTGATGATAAAATCACTACTCTTGATGGTTGTTGTGTTGCACAGACGGCGATTTATTTGTAACTTTGTCGTGAATATGCTTTTTAATAAACACACTATCGAATATGAAGTTTAAAGCCATCATAACATGCGTATTGTGTAGCCTTGCCCTTATAGCATCGGCGCAAATGGAAAATCTGCCTCGCAAAACACTTAATGGCAAGGATTACTATGTATATAAGGTGTCGAAGGGTGAGAGTGTATACTCAATCTCTAAGAAGTTCAATCTATCGCAGAGTGATATTATCAAGTATAATCCCTCGGCCAAGAATGGCTTGAAACGTGATCAGATGCTCTTCTTGCCTACCGATACCGACTCGGATAACAATACATCGGGTAATGACAGTTTTGTGCACACTGTACGTAGAGGTGAATCGCTATATGCCATTGCCAAGATGTACCATGTGACAATTGACGATATTAAAGAGTTGAATCCTAATGTTACCAGCAAGATTGATGTCGGAGATAAACTTAACATCCCTCAAAAAGGTGGCAAAACGGCCTCGAAAACCGAAGGCAGTGTTTCGACCAAGCAAATTGCTGCAAATAAGGAGAATGTAACAACTGAATATGTGTATCATACGATAGCTGCGGGCGAAACTCTTTATGCGATTTCGGGTAAGTATGATGTGACCGTCAAGACGATTATTCGTGCCAATCCCGGTATTAAGCCCAATAAACTACAGAGGGGTGCTGTGATACGTGTGCCGGTAGAGAAGGCTGTAGTTGAGGTGGCGCAGCCTGCTACTGAGGCTGTCGAGGTGGCGGCTATGGAAGTCGTGGAAACACCCCAAGAGGAGATTCCTGCTGCTGTGCCTTGCAGTATCTATGTTGCCAAGCGTAAAGAGACCTTTTACAGCATAGCGCAGAAATTTGAGATTCCTATCGATTCGTTGAAAGAGGTCAACCGCGACATTCGCGTTGTGAAAGAGGGTATGACGATAAACATCCCCATTGCACAAGTTGATACCAATGTTGTTGATAGTGAGAGCGATAAAGAAGAGAATACCGGTGAGTACTTGGATAGTATATATGCACAGGTGTACGAAAAGAATGATGCCGATCATATCAACGTAGCTGTTATTCTGCCATTTATGCTCCACGAGGACGAGAGCAATATCAAGTCGTCGTTGTATACCGAGTATTATCAAGGATTTCTGCTTGCGGTTGATAGCCTCAAACGACAAGGCTATTCTATCAACCTCTATGCCTACGATAGCAA
>JAGBHF010000020.1 GCA_017935645.1 Bacteroidaceae bacterium
CTATTAATTTTTGAGAGTATTGTATTTGTATCTGTATTTGCCATCTTTGTGATAGGCTTTTTTTGTTTGTATGTATTATATTTATGCCGTTATTTTGAACTTTTGCCATTATCTAAAATGATAAAAAATATAAAAAGGAGTTGTATTTGTGAAAAATTATTTCTATATTAGCAACCGAAAGTTTGCGATTGTTATTAAAGAAGTCGCTTTTGATTCTTTGTTAATACCATGTATAATGACTGTTATGAGTAAAGAAAAGTTTGTGTTAGAATACGATTTCAAAAAAATATCTCCGACTATTTTGTGGGAATTCTTGAACACGCCGCAAGGTCTCGAAGAGTGGTTTGCCGATAAAGTAGAGTGCAATGAAAAAGAATTCACTTTCTACTGGAATAAAACTCCCCAAATGGCTCAAATGGTAAACTCTCGCATAGGCGTTTTTGTACGTTTCCATTGGACCGATGAGGGTAACGACCGTACATTCTTCGAGATGCGTATTACAACCTCGGAGCTTACAGGTGCTACAATGTTGTCTGTTACCGACTTTGCCTCGTCCGACGAAAAAGAAGAGCTGCAAGAGTTGTGGGATAACGAGATTGAACGTTTACAACGTCGACTGGGTGTCCTCTAAAACTCGCTGACCGGTGAAGTGAGGCAAAGTATATCTATACTTTGTGCTATTTTTACTACATTATATTCCATTTTTCAGTTTTATTCACAACTTGTAGCCTATTTGTTGAGCAGAGGGTTGGGTTATCTCGATTTTTTGCGCTATTTTTGCAATTCAATTTAGTAGCGCAATTTATATGTTTCGTCCCAAGCGACTATATACTTTCATGGTACAGAGCTTCTTGCCTGTATTCTTTATGACGTTCTTCATCTGCCTATTTATTGTGCTGATGCAGTTCTTGTGGAAGTATGTCGATGAAATGGTGGGCAAGGGACTTGAAATGTCGGTGCTTCTCGAATTATTTCTATATGCTGCATTAACGATGGTTCCGTTGTCATTGCCACTCTCTATCCTGCTGGCATCATTGATGACGTTTGGTAACTTGGGCGAGAAGCTCGAGCTGTTGGCTATAAAGGCGGCCGGAGTGTCGTTGTTGCGTGTCATGCGACCGCTTATATTGTTGGTTGCCGTTATTTCGGTATTGGCTTTCTTTTTCCAGAATAACGTTTTGCCACAAGCTCAGGTCAAGATGTGGACCTTGTTATACTCCATGCGTCAGAAGTCGCCCGAGCTGGATATCCCTGAGAGCGTGTTTTACGACCAAATCAATGGTTACAACCTTTATGTGGGTAATAAGGGACATCAAGACGGATTGCTTAAGGAGATGATGATATACGACATGTCAAGCGGGTTTGACAATGCCATGATTGTAATGGCTGACTCGGGTCGCTTGAAAACCACTGCCGATAAAAAGCATGTTATCCTGACACTCTATAGTGGCGAGTCTTTTGAAAACCTTAAATCGGATAGAACAAATTCCTATACCAATATCCCTTACCGTCGAGAGACTTTTTCGAAGAAAGAGTTGCTCATACCCTTTGATGGTAATTTCAACCGTCTTGATGATGACTTGATGGCCAGTCAGTACGTCGGAAAGAACTATACCGAGCTACGCACATCTATTGACTCGCTCAATGTTATAGTCGATAGCTTGGGTAGTGAGTATGCCGGTCGATTGATGAGCACTCCTTATTTTTCTATCAGCAATAACAACCTGCCGGTCGATTCGACCTTGCGTGCCAATCGTCTTAAGCGAGAGCACGATTTAGCACTCTCTACCGACCTCGATTCGCTATGGCGTGGCAGTAATAATCAACGTCGTCAGTTGTATGTATCGCGGGCCATAGAGCGTGCCACTACTATTAAGAACAACTATGAGTTCAGTTCTCTTACGCTCAGTGATAAGCATCTGGTGATACGCCGTCACGAAATAGAGTTGATGAAGAAGTTTACTCTTTCGTTGGCTTGTATCATATTCTTCTTTATCGGAGCACCGCTTGGCGCTATTATTCGCAAAGGTGGTTTGGGTGTTCCCATTGTAGTCTCTGTGATACTCTTTATCATATATTATATTATCGACAACACGGGTTATAAGTTGGCACGCGACGGCGTGTGGCCTGTGTGGCAGGGTATATGGCTCAGCTCGGCTGTGTTGTTGCCATTAGGCGTTTTTCTTACATCGCGGGCTACAAAAGATTCTGCCGTGCTCAACTTGGATCTTTATGCCGACTTCTTCCGCCATATCTTTGGTCGCGACAAAGTACGTCGTGTGGAACACAAGGAGATTGTGATGTCGGAGATGGACTTTTTGCTTGCCGAGCAAAAGACTCAAACTCTTACTACGCAATGTAGAACCTATTTGTCGGCCGAGCCTCCATTGAATTATATATCGTATTGGATGCGTGGATATAACCTGCAATCCTTGCGTGACTTGGCTACATCGGTCGAGTCGTTGGTTGCATATACCGCCGAGACAACCAATAACCTTATAACCACAAAGTTGATGGATTACCCAATACTCATACCCGAACGCATATTAGCCCCTACAGGCATCAAGCCTATCGATATTGTATTGATGGTTTTTGTTCCGGTGGGGTTGCCTATATACTTGATAGCTAAGAAAAAATATAATAACCTTAAACATAATATTGAGGCTGTGTGCAATGCCAACGATGAGTTGATTGTGCTATTGCAACGTGCCCAGAAGAGAGAATAAATAAAAATACTATAACTATGGACAACCAAAAAATTGTACTCAACACCATTGAAGAGGCTCTTGAGGATTTCCGTCAAGGCAAGTTTGTAATTGTGGTAGATGATGAAGACCGCGAAAACGAAGGTGATTTTATCATTGCCGCCGAGAAGATTACTCCCGAAAAGGTAAACTTCATGCTTACCGTTGGTCGTGGAGTATTGTGTACTCCTATTACCGAGGATCGTTGCCGTGAGTTGGAGTTGGATATGCAAGTATCGGACAATACATCATTGTTGGGTACTCCCTTTACCGTCACAGTCGACCGCATAGGAGCAGGCTGTACTACCGGCGTGTCAATGAGCGACCGCGCTATTACCATTCGTTCTTTAGCCGATCCTACCATGAAACCCACCGACTTCGGTCGTCCCGGTCACGTCAATCCATTGCGTGCCCGCTCTAAGGGTGTATTGGCCCGAGCCGGACACACTGAGGCTGCTGTCGACCTTGCACGCCTTTCGGGTTTGTATCCTGCGGCCGCTCTTATTGAGATTATCAATGAGGATGGCACAATGGCTCGCTTGCCCCAACTCTATGAGATGGCCAAGAAATATGATATGAAGCTCATTGCCATTGCCGACCTTATCAAGTATCGTTTGCAACGCGAAACAGTAGTAGAGCGTGGCGATGAAGTGGCAATGCCTACCGAGTTTGGCGAATTCCGTCTTATACCCTTCCGTCAAGTGAGCAACGGTGTTGAACACGTAGCTCTTGTTAAGGGCGAGTGGCAGCCCGATGAACCTGTACTTGTGCGCATGCATTCATCTTGCATGACAGGCGACATCTTTGGCTCGAAACGTTGCGACTGTGGTGAACAGTTGCACGAAGCTATGCGCAAAATTTCGGACGAAGGTAAGGGTGTGCTTGTATACATGAGCCAAGAGGGTCGTGGTATAGGCTTGATGAATAAAATACGTGCCTACAAGTTGCAAGAGCAAGGTATGGACACAGTTGAAGCTAACCTTCACCTCGGATTTAAGGCCGATGAGCGCGACTATGGCTCAGGTGCTTCTATCTTGCGCGAATTGGGAGTACGCAATATCCGTCTTATGACCAATAACCCCACCAAACGCATTGGTCTCGAAGGTTATGGCTTGACTATTGTCGAGAATGTACCTATTGAGGTAAAACCCAATCCTCACAACGCACACTACTTGCACACCAAGAAGGAACGCATGGGTCACGACCTTCATCAAGTTGATTGATAAATAATATAAGCTACCGACAAGTGTCGGTAGCTTATACCTATAATATCTATATGCAAGATACATATCTTACCATCGAGGCCTCGGGCGAAGCTGTTTTTAAAGAGAAGATGAGTCGTTTTCTCTCATTTGCCATACCCGTATCGACAGTGATCGAGGCTCGTGAGTACATCGAGATGTATCGCAAGGAGTACTACGATGCGCGTCATGTATGCTGGGCTTATATGATAGGTCATGAACGCACATGCTTTCGGGCAAACGACAATGGTGAGCCATCGGGTACTGCCGGTAAGCCTATTCTTGGACAGATTAACTCCAACAACCTCACCGATATACTCATCATCGTTGTGCGATATTTCGGTGGTATTAAGTTGGGTACAGGTGGACTTATTGTAGCTTATAGACAAGCTGCAGCCGATGCCATAGCCCAATGTAATATTGTAGAACGATTGGTAGAAGATACGATAAACATTCGCTTCGAGTACCCCTTGATGAACGATGTGATGCGTATTGTAAAAGAGGAGCAACCTACGGTATTGTCGCAAACTTTCGAAATGGATTGCGAGATGTCGTTGCGCTTGCGTCGTTCGGGCATTCCTCGGCTTTGTGCCCGACTTGAAAAAGTTCAAGGGCTAACATTCTTCGAGCCCGAAGAAACCGCCGAAGAGGACGAAACCTTTGAAGATGGTGATGTGATTGTTGAGGAGGAATAGTCATAATTTATTAATAATCAGGTAAGAATAAAATAATTTAAAAAATATCACACAAAATTAAGATTGTGTGATATTTTTTTGTCTATATTTGCAATCGCATAGGAGCCTCAATCGAAAACCTTCGTTAGGGGTTAAAAGGGAATCCGGTGTAAATCCGGAACAATACCTGTTGCTGTAAGTCCTATTCCATTAGGAATGAAAGTCTGTTGAATTCTTTGCCACTGGGTAACTCCGGGAAGGCTCAACAGACGGGATAAGTCAGAAGACCTACCTGTGCGTTTAGGGATTTAAACCTGCAGGATACGGGTCAAATCAAAACTTATTTAATTGCTGTATATATAATTGCTTGGTAGCATGATGTGTATAGAAGATACATGGCTGTATCTGTATACTCTCTGCACATATATACTATTGATAAAGTTTTGAACCATAATAGGTGTATCGTATTCTGCCGTAAAGCTGATTGCGATATTTTTTTTAATTTTTAATAAACAACCTATTATGAAAAAATTTTTATTATTAAGTGTAGCACTGCTTGGCTTGTCATTTGCCAGCTGTGAGTATGATGACACCGACCTATGGGGTGCTGTCGAAGACGTTACTGAACGTGTAACTGTACTGGAAAATGCAGTAAAAAATGCCAACAAGAACATCGATGCATTACAAGCATTGATAACAGCTCTACAAAATCAAGTATCAGTAGTGTCTGTTACACAAACTGCCGATGGATATGTTATCCAATTCTCTGATGGCACAACTGCTACTATTACCAATGGTGTGAATGCCAATGCTCCTATCGTATCGGTTAAGCAAGATACTGATGGTAATTATTATTGGACTATTGATGGCGAGTGGCTTTTGGTCGACGGCGAGAGAGTGCGTGCCAATGGTAAGGACGGACAAGATGGTGAAAATGGCCAAGATGGTATAAATGGTGAAAATGGTAAAGACGGTCAAGATGCAGTTGCTCCACAAGTACGCATCAATCCTACGACTAAAGAGTGGGAAATATCGATTGATGGTGGTGTGACATGGGAGTCGACCGGTGTCATCGCTCAAGGTCGTGACGGATATGATGGCACTAATGGCGATGCATATTTTAGAAGTGTCGATACCTCAAATGCCGATTATGTCATATTCGTACTCTATGACGGAACCGAAATCATTGTACCTCGCTATGACTCTTCTGCTCCCTCTTTTGTAGTTGAAGGTATTGAAGAATTGAACCTCTTTGAGCATGGACAAACTATCAGCTACCTTGTTACAGCGACTAATGTTGCCGACTACTCAATTTCAAAACCCGAGGGTTGGCGTGTAAATTATGAGAATGACTCGCTCTACATTACTGCACCCACTGCCGAACATACATGTGCCGAGCAAAATGGTGTTATTGCTATCAATCTTGTATCGGATAATAATAAGTGTGTTATTGTAAAGATAGCTGTAAAAATAAAAGAAGTTCAATTGCGTATTCTCACATTCGAAGATGCCGATGCTAAATTTACTCCTTATACGCTCGATTATGCCAGTGTAACAATCAATAAATGGAGCGACTTGATCGATAGCCAACAATATAATGGTCCCTTGACATACGACTTTAGTGGTGGATTGTATACCTGGTATGACGAGAATAATACCGAGTTGACTCATAGTTTTGTAACACCTTATTGGGGTGGTGGCCATGCTATATCTAATTATGTGATAGCTGATTATCAAAATCTTCCCGAAGGTAATTATGGTTGGTATGAATTGCAATTTGCCAATCCGATAGGAGGCCATAACGGTTCATCTAACTTCTGTGTTCACAATGGATATGTCGATGACTTTAACTCCTCATTGGGTTATGGCGCAAGTTGTCCCGCGATAGCTTTTGCCGATGGTGTAGCTCGTGTGGTTGATCACATGTATGTAACTAATATCAATTATGTTCTTAATTCGCTTACCTATGGTGATGGCTTCAATTCACCGGCTACTGAAACTACCTATGTAAAGGTTATGGCCTATGGATTTGATGCCGAGGATAACAATACAGGTGTTGCAGAATTCTATCTGTGTAAAGATGGCAAGTGTATTACTACATGGGAAAAATTTGACCTTTCGTCGTTGGGTGCAGTGGTTCGCATCGAATTTAACTTAGGCGCAAGTGAAGACCAGAGTGGTAGCTATGGATTGAATTGTCCTGCCTACTTTGCATACGATGATGTCGCTGTAAGATTTTAAAAATGAACCAATAGATTAAGTGTATAAAATTTGCTTTGAGTATTAGAGGTTGTACCGGCGTGAGATATGTCGGTACAACCATTCCCTTTTAAGTACAACCCAATAACTTCAAACAACTACATCGTAATCATTATGAAGAAAATAATTACATTACTATCTCTTGTCATAATGTTGTCTTCGTGCAACAAAGATGATATTATTACATCGAAATTCCCTCCTGAAATTGAGTTGGATAATGCTACAGGTATCTATACAACCAAGCCCGGTCGTGCCGTGACTATTGCACCTTCGTACCTGAATGTTGAGGATGCTATTTACTTGTGGAGTGTCGAAAATTACGATGGTTATATACAGTCAGTAACCGATTCTACCTTCACTTTCGTAACGAATGAAATAGGTACATACTATGTTACACTGCAAGTTACAACTAAGTATGGAGAAGATACCGAGGAGATGCGTATAGACGTTGTAGAGCGCGAAATACCTTCGATATCGCTCAATGGTACACAGACCGAGTATAGCGTATTGCAAGGTGTGGCGTTGTACTTTGCTCCTACTGTAAAAGAGACTTCATTGCCTACAACCTATGTGTGGATGTTGAATGGTGAGATTGTGTCGAACGAGTTGAATTATACTTTCTGTAGTGATGTATTGGGTGAGTACTTGTTGGTATTTGCTGCTGAGAATGAGGATGGTCGTGACGAGATTACATTGAAAATCAATGTATGTACTCCCGAACAAATGCCGTTCTCATGGAGTTTCGAACAAACTGAGTTTAGTTATTCGCGCGGTCGTTCTATTCGTCTTATGCCCACCGAAATTGCTAATGCCGATAACGCTGTGTTTACATGGAAGGTGGACGATGTAGTGGTACAAGAGAGCAACTCACCAATGTGGATATGCGACCTATCGCAGGAGGGAGCGTATAAAGTGACAGTAGAAGCAACAATTGTTAATGAAACTACACAGATGACTCTTGTACAAGAACTTGTAGTGAATGTATGTCCGACCGAGGGTACATACTATCGACCCTCTTCATCGACATCATCAAGATGGCTGAACGATGTATATGAATATACACCTGCACCGGGACAGTTTATCAACGAGACCAAAACCGGAGGCTTCAATGGTGCTGAGACAACTCCCGAAGCTTCGTGCATCTATGCCGAGCAACGTTTTGCCACTCAATCATGGGTTTCTCTTGGAGGTTTTGGTGGTTATGTGGTTGTAGGTTTTGACCATAGTATTGAGAATAATGATGGTTATGACATTGCTGTGATAGGAAACTCGTTTGCGGGTTCGAGTGAACCGGGTGTTGTGTGGGTAATGCAAGATGACAATGGCAATGGCATGCCCGATGATACATGGTATGAATTACGTGGTAGCGAAACCGGATCAGCCTCTACCATAAGTGACTATGCCGTTACCTATTATCGTCCCTCGGCTGCCGGTATGCCTGTGCAATGGAATGATAATATAGGTAATAGTGGTGAGATAGCCTATCTTGCCGATTATCATACACAAGATTATTATTATCCCGCGTGGATAGCATCCGATTCGTACACTTTGCGTGGAACTCTTCTCGAAGCCAAGTGTTACGATAAGTCGGGTAATGGCACATATTGGATACTTCCCGAGTATGATTGGGGATATGCCGACAACTTTAGTGCTGTCGATTGTAATCAAAAAGGCGACAAAGCAAATAATTTTGATATATCCAATGCCATCGATTACACCGGCAATCCTATTCCGTTGAAGTATATAGATTTTATAAAAGTGCAAACCGCTACCAATGCTCAGTGTGGCTGGATAGGTGAAAACTCGACCGAGGTATGTGGATTCTATGATTGTAGTATTACTGAATAAGTTATGAAGGTAAAATTATATTATGTAATCATATTGACACTCTTGTATCTATCAACGTCATGTATGAAATGGGAGTATGGTATCGAAGAAGATTTTGATGCCACAGGGTCAGGATTGTTTATTACCAACGAAGGCAACTTTCAGTATGGCAATGCCACGCTTTCATACTATGACCCTGATACAAAAGTTGTTGATAATGAGGTGTTCTATAGGTCTAATGCTATGAAATTGGGCGATGTGGCTCAATCGATGTGCATATATAAAGATGTGGGTTGGGTCGTTGTAAACAATTCGCATGTGATATTTGCTATCGACCTCAATACCTTTAAGGAACGAGGCCGCATTACAAATCTCACCTCACCACGTTATATGCACTTCGTGTCGGATGAGAAGGCCTATGTAACTCAATTGTGGGACAATCGTATTTTTATTGTCAATCCTCGATTGTACGAAATAATAGGGTATATCGAATGTCCCAACATGACAATGGAGTCGGGCTCTACCGAGCAAATGGTGCAGTATGGTAAATATCTGTATGTCAATTGCTGGTCGTATCAAAATCGCATACTGAAGATTGATACCGAGACCGATATGGTGGTAGATGAATTGGTTGTGGGTATACAGCCTACTTCTCTTGTGCTTGATAAGAATAACAAGCTATGGACGATTACCGACGGTGGGTACAAAGGTTCGCCCTATGGTTATGAAGCCCCGTCGCTCTATTGCATCGATGCCGAGACATTTACGATCGAAAAAGAGTTCCGTTTCAGGTTGGGCGATAGCCCCTCGGAGTTGCAGCTCAATAAGGAGCGCGATGTGTTATATTGGCTCAACGATGATGTATGGGCGATGTCGGTCGATGCCGAGCGTGTGCCGGTGCGTCCTTTCTTAGATAACAAAGGCACGATATATTACGGACTTACCATTAATCCTCATAATGGTGATGTATATATAGCCGATGCAATCGACTATCAGCAACAAGGTAAAGTGTACCGATACACCAATGCAGGGGTATTGGTTGATGAATTTTATGTAGGTATAATACCGGGTGCATTTTGTTGGAAATAAAATGATATAATGATGAAACCCAGATTGATATTGTGCTTTCTTTTGTTTGTTCTATGCGTCACCCAATCGAGTGCAATGGGCGATATAGATAAAGATGTAGAGATATCGGAAGTAACAGTGTATGGCCGTCGTCCTATGAAAGAGATAGGTACACAGCTTACAAAGCTCGATTCTACGGCTTTGAAAGAGAATATTGCTCTCTCTATGGCCGATGTTTTGGCGTATAACTCTTCGATTTTTGTCAAGAATCACGGTCGTGCTACGCTCTCAACAGTATCCTTTCGCGGCACATCGGCTTCGCATACGCAAGTGACATGGAACGGTATGAAAATCAACAACCCGATGTTGGGTATGACCGACTTTTCGATGATACCCTCTTATTTTATCGATGATGCATCGTTGTTGCATGGCACATCTTCGGTCAATGAGGTGGGTGGCGGACTTGGTGGTGCAGTCAAATTATCTACCAAGCCGGCACAGAACAAGGGATTCGGTATGCAGTATATACAAGGTATTGGCTCATTCAGTACCTTCGATGAATTTCTGCGACTGACATATGGCGACGACCATTGGCAAATCTCTACTCGTGCGGTCTTTTCATCTTCGCCCAATGACTACGAGTATCGTAATCGCGATAAAAAGATTAATGTATATGACGAGGATATGAATATCATCGACCAGTATTACCCAATTGAGCGCAATAAGAGTGGCGCGTTTAAAGATTTTCATGTTTTACAAGAAGTATACTATAACACAGGTAAAGGTGACTGTATAGGCCTTAATGCCTGGTACATCAACTCCAATCGTGAGTTGGCCATGCTCACGGTCGACTATGGCGATGATACCCAATTTGACAACCGTCAACGTGAAGAAACATTCCGCGGTGTTCTATCATGGGAGCACTTACGTAAGGGTTGGAAACTCAAGACGCAAGCTGTATATCTACACACATGGCTTGCCTATGACTACAAGCGTGATATAGGTAATGGCAATATGGCCTCCATGACAAGTTCGCGTAGTAATATTAATACAATCTCGTCACAAGTCGACAGTGAGTACTTTCTAAATGATAAATGGTTGTTTACAGCATCATTGTCCGCCAATCAGCATTTTGTATACAGTCATGATAAAGCGATAATTTCGCAAGAAGGAAATAATGCCATTGTTGGTTATGATAAAGCTCGTTTTGAAATGTCAGGCTCTCTTTCGGCCAAGTGGCAACCCATTAAACAGTTGGGCGTGTCTCTGGTATTGCGTGAAGAACTTATAGGTACAAAATGGAGCCCTCTTATTCCGGCCTTCTTTATTGACGGAGTCTTGTTTGAGCCGGCCAATCTCATGCTCAAGGCCTCAGTGTCGCGTAATTTTCGTGCACCCACACTCAATGATTTATATACGTTGCCCGGTGGTAATCCCGACCTGAAAAATGAGAGAGGATGGACCTACGATGCCGGATTGTCGTTTGCTATAGGTCGCGATAATGTCTACTCCCTTAGAGGTTCGGTAAGTTGGTTCGAGTCGTTTATACATGATTGGATTCTATGGCTGCCTACTACACAAGGCTTTTTCTCTCCACGTAATATAAAGGATGTGCACGCCTATGGAATAGAGACTCAAGGCAATCTGGTTTTACATCTTCCTAAAGATTGGACCATCGACCTCAACGGAACATTCTCTTGGACACCCTCTATCAATGAGGGTGAGCCTGTATCGCCTGCAGATAAGTCGATAGGAATGCAATTGCCCTATGTGCCCGAGTTTTCATCATCCGTGATAGGTCGCTTATCGTGGCGCGACTGGACATTTATGTATAAATGGTGTTATTATAGCGAGCGATACACTATGTCGAGCAATGATATTTCTTTCTCGGGTAAGTTGCCCGAATATTTTATGAGCAACATTTCTCTTGAGAAATTGCTCTCATTCAAGTGGCTGGATTTGTCGTTGAAGGGTGTGATTAATAATCTCTTTAATGAGGAATATTTGTCGGTATTATCACGACCAATGCCTGGTATTAACTTCGAAATATTTGTTGGTATCACTCCCAAATGGTGATGGATTATAATATATCCATCACCTCTCGGAGGTTGTGTGCGGTGTATTGAGGCTCTTGTTCCGTGAAGCCTCGGTGATTGCGGTCGAAGTATATTTGTCCCCATCCGGCATGCATCGCACCCAAGATGTCGGCATCGTAGTTGTCGCCGATGAGTAAGGTATTCTTGGCCTGTGAGTTTGTTACTTCAAGGGCATAATCGAATAGGCGACGGTCGGGTTTGTTAATACCTATCTCGTCGGATAGTACCATGCGCTCGAAGTAATGACTAATGCCTGCCGACTGCAACTTCTTGTGCTGTACCTCGATAAATCCATTGCTGAGGATATACAAGTTGTAACCTCGCTCTTTCAGGTAATCGAGCAACTCTATTGCGTGAGGCACAAGTTGAGTTTGCATGGCGAGGGTATCGAGGTAATACTCATTCATTTGCTGTGCCTTTGTATTGTCGGGGTCGGGGTATTGCACCTCGCGTAGCAAGTGGGCATAGCGCTCGATGATAAGAAAGTCCTTATCTATCTTACCGTGGTGATACAAAGCCCACAGCTCGCTATTCTTGGCATAATAGGCTGTGCTGAAGGCCTTGTAATCGGGATAAATACGTGCAATGTTGAGGTCGCGATACATTGTCTCAAGCGACACGTGCGAGTTGGCTGTAAAATCCCAAATAGTGTCGTCGAGGTCGATAAATATATTGCGATACTGTGTCATGTGGGGCGAGTGTCAACGCTTTACACCAATTGTTTTATCCACTCTTCGCGACTGCCGGGCAACAGGTCTATAATAGGTATTTCTACCATTGTGTATGCACCGGGTTGTTGACGCATTGAGGCACGGGCTACGTTTACAAGCATTTGAGCTGTAAGAGCCGGATTATTGATACTCATATTGAATTCAAATCGTTGGTTCTGAGTCTTTCCCGATACACCTTTGCGCACCATGTTTACACCATGTCCCATGTCTATTACGTTATCGACGCAAGGTACTTCTATGACGTGGGTCTCGTCGTGTGCGAAGTAGGGGTCTGCTTTTATTTTGGCTGCTACTTCGTCGAGTTTGTATCCCTCGTTCAATTCAACATATACCATGCGACGGTGAATGCCTGTGCCTACAGGTATAGTCATTGACAAAGCGGCTTTTACGCCCTCAATGGCTTTCACTGCTACGGTGTGTCCCATACTCATGCCGGGTCCAAAGTTGGTGTAAGTAATACCTTTGGGTGCACATGCTTGCAACAATGTGCGCACTACCGAGTCACTTCCGGGGTCCCAACCCGCCGATATGATAGATACGCGGCCCTGTTCGCGCGCCTTGCTGTCGAGACTTCGACGCAGGTCGACAATACCCGTGTGTATGTCGAAGCTATCAACGGTATTCATACCCAATGCAAGTGCTTGCAAGGCATACTCCTCAACCTTGCGGGTAGGGGTGCAAAGGATGGCAACATCAGCATCTAAGTCGGCAAGATTGCTTGTTACACGATAGGGTTTAAGTTCTTCAGGGATGTTCTTGCTGTCGCGACGAACTATACCCGCTATAATAAAGTCGGGTGACTCATTCAATGCTTCAATAACGTATCGGCCTATATTTCCATAGCCTACAACTGCTGCTTTAATCATAGTGGTAATTATCTGTTTTTTGTATTAATATAGGGCAAAGTTAAAGATTAATTATTTATCGTTCGTTTCATATTTGCAGTTTTTTTGAAAAATTAATGCAATCGCATCCAATAAAGTAATGATTGTAATAAATAACACTATATAAATGTGAAAACTTCTGAAAAAATAGATTTATAAAGATAATAATGTATATATTTTGTGTAAAATATTGTAATTTTGCATGTCTATAACATGCCCTTATAATGGGTGATATAATGCTGATAATCAATAAATAAACCGATAATGAACTGTAAAAAACTGCTACTACCTGTTTTGGCCACTTTTATGCTTGTATCATGTGCCGAAAAACAATCCGAGACGACAAAAAGCGAAATACGTTATCCGTTGCATACCGTTACACTCAGCGACCGTGTATTGCAGGCCGATTATACGGCTACTATTAAAGGTTGTCAAACGGTCGAGATACGACCGCAGGTAAGTGGTATGATTACCGATATTCGCATCAACGAAGGTAGTATGGTGGGTATGGGACAAGTGCTCTTTGTTATCGACCCTGTACCATACGAAGCGGCTTATGAAATAGCCGTTGCCAACGTGAAGAGTGCCGAAGCGGCTCTCTCTACGGCTCAACTGATGTTGGATAGTAACAAAGAACTTTATGAGCAGGATGTCGTTTCGGAGTTTGACTTGATGATGGCTCGCAATGACCTTGCTGAGGCCGAGGCAAAATTAGCACTGGCTCGTGCCGAAGAGACAAATGCACACAACAATCTGTCGTATACCGAAGTAAAATCGCCTGTTAATGGTGTGGCAAGTATGATACCTTATCGCGTAGGTGCGTTGGTAAGCAGTAACATTACTCAACCCTTGGTAACTGTGTCGGACGATAGCCAAGTATATGCCTACTTCTCTATGGCCGAAAATCAAATGCTCGACCTTATATACCAATACGGCTCGTTGCAACGTGCTATTAATGAAATGCCCGAGGTAGAGTTGCGTATGAGTAATGGTGATATATATGAACACAAAGGTCGTATCAATGCCATCAGTGGTACTATCAGCGAAACAACGGGTGCTGTAAGCCTTCGTGCTGCTTTCCCCAATCGTGGTAGAGTGTTGCGTGACGGTGGTAGCGGTACAGTTATCATACCTTCGGAGCGTAAGGGGTGTATCGTTATTCCTCAGTCGGCTACCTATGAGTTGCAAGACCGTATATTCGTATATAAAGTAGTTGAAGGACGTGCCGTGTCGACACTTATTGAAGTGTTGCCTCAAAATAATGGTACCGAATATATTGTTGAGTCGGGATTACAGGAAGGCGACGTAATTGTTGCCGAAGGTGCCGGCCTTATTCGCGAAGGTACTGTAGTTGTGGCAAAAGATAATAACAAGGAGGAGTAACAGATGAATGTAAAGACATTTATTGATAGACCTATTCTCTCGGGTGTTATCTCTGTAGCTATTCTCATTATAGGTTTTATTTCACTATCGCAACTTCCTGTTGAGCAGTTTCCCGAGATTGCTCCGCCTACCATCAGTATGTCGGCCAACTATGCAGGAGCAAGTGCCGAAACTGTGCAAAAGAGCGTCGTTATTCCTCTTGAGGAGGCTATAAACGGTGTGGAAGATATGATGTATATGGTGTCATCATCGACCAATTCCGGCTCGGCCAATATACAGATTTACTTTCGCCAAGGTACCGATGGTGATATGGCTATGGTCAATGTTCAAAACCGTATGGCGCAAGCTCAAGGCCTCTTGCCTGCTGAAGTAACCCGTAGTGGTGTTACCGTGCGAAAACGCCAAACGAGTCGTATCAAGATGTTGGCTGTGTATAGCCCCGATAATACGTTCGACCAGAACTTCATAAGTAATTACATGAAAATCAACGTCGAGCCTCGCTTGTCACGTATTGCCGGTGTGGGTGAGGTCGACATTATGGGTGGTGACTATTCGTTGCGTATATGGCTCGATCCGGGCAAGATGGCTAAGTATAATCTGATGCCGTCGGATATTCGTAAAGTCCTCGATGAACAAAATATTGAGTCACCTACAGGTACTTTGGGTGCCGACTCGGATAATACTTTCCGCTATACGTTGAAGTATAGAGGTAGATATGAAAAAGAGTCGGACTATGAAAATCTCGTTATTCGTGCTCAGAATGATGGTACTGTGTTGCGACTCAAAGATGTGGCGCGTGTCGAACTTGGCTCACGCAGTTATGAGTATGTAGGTACAGTAAATGGTCATCCCGGTGTGACTTGTATGATTTCTCAAACATCAGGCTCAAATGCCAATGAGATTATTGAGGATATTGACAAGGTCGTTGAGGAGATAAAGCAAGACTTGCCACGTGGCATGGAGATAGTCGACTTGATGAGTACCAAGGACTTCCTTGATGCTTCGATAAAGAATGTAATAAAGACACTTTTCGAGGCTATATTACTTGTAATATTGGTTGTCTATATTTTCTTGCAAAACCTGCGTTCGACCCTTATTCCGGCAGCATCTATTGTAGTATCGTTGGTCGGTACGTTTGCCTTCCTGTTGGTAGCAGGATTTAGTCTCAATCTTATCACCCTCTTTGCCTTGGTACTTGTTATTGGTACGGTGGTTGATGATGCCATTGTAGTGGTCGAAGCCGTGCAAGCCAAGTTTGATGAAGGATACAAGTCGGCCTATGAAGCAACTGTGAGTGCAATGGGTGGTATAACAACTGCTTTGCTTACCACTACGTTTGTCTTTATGGCTGTGTTTATCCCGGTTAGTTTCATGGGTGGTACTACCGGTACGTTCTATACACAATTCGGATTGACAATGGCTGTAGCTGTGGGTATCTCATTGCTCAATGCGCTCACACTCAGTCCGGCTCTTTGTGCACTTATCTTGACTCCTCACGAAACAACTGCCGAAGGAAAGAAGTTGAGTTTCTCTTCTCGTTTTCACATTGCCTTCGAGGCAGCCTTTGGGCGTATTGTGAATAAATACAAAGGTGGCGTATCGTTCATGTTCAAGCATCGTTGGTTGTCGATGTTGCTTATTGTTATAGCCTGTGGCGGATTGTTCTATATGTTGCAAACAACCAAGACCGGTCTTGTTCCCAAAGAGGATATGGGTTCAATCAATATCGATGTACAGACACCTCCGGGTACAAACCTGTTGGAGACTATCAAGGTGATGAATGAAATTGACAAACGCATCAGTGCCATTCCTCAAATTGAGGTTTACTCAAAGACTACGGGTCGTGGTATGATGAGTGGTCAAGGTGCATCATGCGGTATGTTTACCATCCGGTTGAAAAACTGGGATGAACGTAAGGAAAAGTCTGACGACATTGATTCGGTAATAGAAGAGATATATCGTCGCATTGCCGATATCAAATCGGCCAAGATCCTCGTCTTTACTCGCGGTATGATTCCGGGATATGGCGTGAGCAGTGGTTTTGAGCTTTATGTACAAGACCAAAAAGGTGGTAGCATTGAGGATTTGCAACGCATTACCAACAACCTTATAGCCGAGTTGAACGATCGACCTGAGATAGCCCGTGCATCTACCTCGTTCGACACCAAATATCCTCAATATCTGCTTGAGGTTGATGCCGCTCGTTGCAAGCGCAACGGGGTTTCGCCCGATGATGTACTTGATGTTATCTCGGGTTATATAGGTGGTAGCTATGCTTCTAACATGAATCGATTCTCAAAGTTGTATCGTGTTATGTTGCAGGCTTCGCCCGAGTATCGTCTCGATACCGATGCCTTGAGCAATATGTTTGTGCGTAGTGACAAAGGCGAAATGAGCCCTATAAATCAATATGTAACCCTTACACGTGTGTATGGAGCACAGTCTATTTCTCGTTTCAACCTCTTTACTGCTATTTCGGTCAATGGACAGCCTGCCAAGGGCTATAGCTCGGGTGAAGCTATTCAAGCCGTTCGTGAAGTAGCTGCCGAGGTACTTCCTGCAGGATATGGATTTGAATTTGGTGGTATGTCGCGAGAGGAGGCTTCATCCGGTAGGTCTACAATGGTAATATTCGCATTATGTATAGTCTTTATCTATCTCATTCTTTGTGCCTTGTATGAGAGCATCTTTACTCCCATCGTCATCTTGCTCTCTGTTCCTTTTGGTTTGGCAGGTAGCTTCTTGTTTGCTCGCATGTTTGGCTTGGAGAATAATATCTACTTACAGATAGGTTTGCTTATGCTTATCGGTCTGTTAGCCAAGACAGCAATTCTGCTTACTGAGTTTGCTGCCGAACGTCGTCGCCAGGGTATGAGTATTGTCGATGCAGCCATGTCGGCAGCCGAAGCTCGTTTGCGACCCATTCTTATGACCTCATTGACCATGATATTTGGTATGTTACCCTTGATGTTTGCCACCGGTGTGGGTGCTAATGGTAATATTTCTATTGGTGTAGGTACAGTAGGTGGTATGCTCATTGGTACATTGGCATTGATTTTTATTGTTCCGGTGTTGTATATTATTTTCCGCACGTTAGAGGAGAAGATAATGCCCCGCAGATTGCTAAAATAGAATGTTAAGCGTATGAAAAAGAATATATTATTTGCAGTGACAATGTGGCTGCTTACAATGAGCAGTTGCAATTTATATACACAATATAAGCAACCCGAGTTGCCTGTGGTCGATAGTCTTTATCAACGATTACCTATCGATACTACTGTTATATCGGTCGATAATACTTCAATAGGATATATGTCGTGGCGTGCCGTCTTTACCGATACGTTGCTGCAAAACTGGATTGAACACGGTCTCTCGCATAATACCGACTTGAAGATAGCGCAATTGCGCGTTGAGCAAGCCGAAGCAGCTTTGTTACAATCGCGATTGGCTTTCATCCCGAGCTTAAATTTTTCGGCCCAAGGCGGACTTAATCAATTTACCGGAAGTGAGCTCAAAACATCGTTTAACTTGGCTGTTATGGCCGATTGGGAGTTGGACATATTTGGTAAACAACTCAATACCACTCGTGCATTGCAGGCTGTCTTAGAGCAAACTCAAGCATATAAACAGGCAGTTCAAACAAAGTTAATTGCCACCATTGCCGATAGCTATTTTACGTTGCTTATGCTCGATGAGCAGTTGGAGATAAGCCGTCGTACACTAGATACTTGGGAGGAGAATATTCGTACACTTGAGGCATTGAAGCGTGCCGGTAAAACCAATGAGGCTGCCGTATTGCAAGCTAAGGCCAATCGCCTTAATGTCGAAGGTTCGGTGTTGACATTAGAGCGTCGTATCATCGAACAAGAAAACTCACTATCGGTATTGTTGGGTATGGCTCCGGCTATGTTGCAACGTGGCAACTTGTCCGATCAAGTTTTCCCTGAAGAGCTGTCGGTGGGTATTCCATTGCAATTATTAAGTTTCCGACCCGATGTGCGTCAAGCTGAATATGCTCTTGCCGAGGCTTTCTATATGACAAATGTAGCTCATGCCAATTTTTATCCCTCTATATCACTTACCGGGTCGGCCGGTTGGACCAATAATGGTGCAACAATAACCAATCCTGTCGGATGGCTGCTCAATGCACTTGGCTCGTTGGTGCAACCTTTGTTCAATCAAGGTAAGAATGTTGCCAACCTCAAGATTGCCGAGGCTCAACAAGAAGAGGCACTCTTGTTGTTCCGTCAATCGCTGCTTAATGCCGGTGCCGAGGTAAATAATGCCTTGGTACAATGGCAAACGGCTCGCAAGCGTATTGACATAGATGCCAAACAAATATTGAACTTGCAAGCGGCTATATGGAATACGCGATTGTTGATGAAACATGGTAGTGCCAACTACCTCGAGGTACTTACAGCGCAACAAAATCTATTGCAAGCCGAGTTGATGCAAGCATCCGACCGATACGAAGAGATACAAGGTGTTATCTCACTCTTTCACGCCCTTGGCGGTGGTGTGGAGTGATATTCAATTGTTGGATATTAATTCGTTACCACTCTAACTGAGCGTATAAGTATAAATTAATCGCCTCGCTACATCGAGTAGCGAGGCGATTTGTATATGATAATCATTTCTCTATCTTACCGGCGAAATAATAAATCGGAATGTATAATCTTGGTAAGGTACTTGGTAGGGCTCAAGTGGCCAAGCTCCCCAAGAATTGATGCAAGCCAAACCGCGCTGTACAAAATCGAAACAGAGGTGTGTCTTATTGTCGGGCAACAATTCGCCCGAGTGGCGACGATAGTCGTTGCGCGAGAGGTCGAGTGCTTCGATAGAGTAGGGAAGAGCTGATGCCGAGAAGGGTGTGGATGCTATAATGCACAATCCGCCGCCGGAGCTGTCCAATACCTTGTAGTATCGCAAGTCGCTATGCGTGCCCGATTCTTGTGGACGAGCCATCTTGTCGTTGTACATCTCGTCAACATGTTGGCGATATAGGCCAATGAGTGCGCCACTCTTACGGTCGCTATAGTTTTCCACTTCACCACGACCATAGTACTCTACAATATTGTATCGAGCCGGCATTTCCATGCGCATGCCATAGCGGAAGAGTTGGGGAACGTCAGCACCTTCAGTCGTATGCATAGTTTGTGTAACAGCCACTTCGCCTTCGCCGTTGATGGTGTAATCAATGGTAAGTTGAGCCTTGACATCGGGCATGTCGTAACTTGTGGTTATGATAGCACAGTTATTCTCAATTTTATAGTCAAACGAGGTGAGTTTCATTTGTGGACTGCGCCATACGGCAAAGTGTTTATGCAGTTGTGCGCCCCAATCATTCTCGGTGGGTGCTCGCCAGAAGTTGGGTCTTAATGAACTTCCGTCGGGTATCATTGACATTGTGCCATAATCCATGCGATTGATAAATCCGTTGCGACCGAATGAAATAATCCAATCATATCCTTCAATGTGAACGGCTTTTTCAAATAGTGTTATCTTAATGTCGCTGTCCGATTGTTTGAGGGCAAAAGCCTTTTCTGTATCGTACTCCTTAATGATATGTTGATTATATGCCGCTACGTGATTAAGCGGTAATAATGCCTCTTTGTTGCGAGTAACAAATTCAATGTTGAGCAGTATCTCTTGGGCCGATTGGGGTAGCTTGTTCAAGTCGTACTCGAGGGTGTAGTTCTTGCGTTCTTGAGGTGCAACATCAAGATGCTCGATGCTACCGCTTTGCATGGCTACACCATCCACCATCAATTGCCAGTTGAGACGATATTTGCTAAGGTCAATAAAGAAGTTCTCGTTATATATCTCTATTGTACCGGTATGGAGGTCTACAGGAAGAGTCCATATAGACTGGTACTGATAGCGCACCTCGTAGGCATGTGCCTGAGGTGTACGGTCGGCAGCTATGATACCGTTGCAGTTGAACGAATAGTCGGTTGCATCATAATCGTTATAGTCGCCACCATATAGGAACGATACACGGCCATTTTCCTCATAGCGTGCCAGGCCTTGGTCGACAAAATCCCATATAAAACCTCCTTGATATTGGTCATATTGGCGGGTTAAGTCCCAATACTCCTTAAATCCACCCATCGAATTACCCATGGCATGTGCATATTCGCATTGTATCAAGGGTCGTTCGGGGTTGCTCTGCAAATATCTTTCGCACCATTTTGGTGATGCATACATGGGGCACATGATGTCGGTAAAGTGCGAACCGACAAAATCACGATAATCAACGGCTCGCTCGTAGTGAATAGGACGTGTGGGGTCGTACTCTCTTATCCATTTGTAACAAGCCTCGAAGTTTGCTCCCATACCGGCTTCATTACCCATACTCCAAATAATAATTGAGGGGTGGTTTTTGTCGCGCAGTACCATACGTTGGTTGCGCTCAAGGTGTGCCTTGGCATAAGCATCTACGCGGGCAAGTGTCTTTTCGCCATATCCCATACCGTGCGACTCCACGTTGGCTTCATCTACAACGTACAAGCCATATTCATCACATAGGTCATACCATTCGGGTGTGTTAGGGTAGTGGCTTGTGCGTACAGCATTGATGTTGAATTGCTTCATGAGCATGATATCTTCTATCATGCGTTCACGCGTCATTACAAATCCTTTACGAGGATCTACTTCATGGCGATTTACACCCTTGATTAGTATGGGTTTTCCATTGATAAGTAGTTGGCCGCCTTTTATTTCCGATGTACGGAAACCTATACGTTGTGCAACAACTTCGGTTGTTTTATGATTGTTGCGAATGAGGGCCGTTAGATTATATAGGTAGGGCAATTCGGCACTCCATAGTGTCGGTTTTTCTACTTGTAATGTTACGGAAGCCTTGTTGCCTCGGGGTGCGATACGTTGCGTGGCAACAGTATTGCCGTTTACGTCTATCAGCGATAGCTCTACCTCTGTGACTTTTCCTGTCAGTTGCATGTCGACTGTGAGTGAGCCGTTACGATAGTTGCTATCGAGTGACGGTGTTATGTGCCAGTCGACCATGCGTGTTTTATTGCGTGCTTCTATGGTAACATCGCGCGATATACCACACATGCGCCACAGGTCTTGGTCTTCGAGATATGTGCCATCACACCAGCGGAACACTTGCAAAGCAATGAGATTTTCACCCGACTTTACATAACGGCTAATGTCGAAAGCAGCTCCCATATGGCTATCCTCAGAGTAACCTGCAAACTTGCCATTAATCCACACATACACATTAGAGGTTACAGCGCCTATATTGAGTATGATGTCACGACCTTTCCAATCTTCGGGCAAGTTGAAGGTGCGTCGATACGAGCCTACATGGTTTTGCTCGATAGGCACGTAGGGCGGATTGTTCTTGAAGTTGCCTCGCCAAGCATAGCCAATATTGAGATACAGTGGGTCGCCATAGCCATTCAGCTCCCACATGCCGGGTACTTGCATAGTGCTCCAAGCGGCATCATTGTAATCAACTTTGAAAAAATCGGTAGGGCGCATATCGGCATTTTCTACCCAATTAAATTGCCAAGTACCGTTGAGTGACAACTTAAAAGGATTTTCAATATCGCAATATGCACTTGTGATATTCTTCTCGTTGTCCGATATGCGATAATCGGCATGCATCGGCATGCGGTTTATGGCATTGATATTGGGGTCTTGCCATTCGGTAAAACTCTGTGCACAGATTGTAAAAATACTGCCTAACGCAGTTGCGCAGGCTATAAGCCGGTGTTTCATAATTCTGATATTAAGAATTTATATGTTTATTTCTTGGTACTTACTGCCAACAATACACCTAATACGATACCCAATAGAGCCGCAAACAAAACTCGTTGCTCGGTAGGCAAAAGGAAGGTAATAGTGTGAGCGGGATACCAGAAGAAAGGAATGGTTTTCTTGAAAACAAAGCCCCATTGAGCGTTCCAGTTGATATTGGCAAACATCTCGGCCATAGGAATAGGAGTGATGAGAGCCTTTACCGAGCCACCGCAACGTGCAATGTGTGCATCGGTTATCTTGTGGAATGTCATAAATACAGGAGCAAAGATTGTATTCATGGCTACCGATACTGAGAGTGCTACTAATACCTTTTCCCATGAGAAATCGGCCGACTTGAGAAGTGAGGTGGCATCTGCTAAGCCCAATTTCTCGAGGAATACCGGAGTACCGGCCGAGAAGATAGTCATGGCCATGCTGATACCCATACCCAAGAAACCCCATACAACGGCGCGGGGAATTATACCGAAAGTCTTAGAATAATACGAGCCGGTGCTGATGCGGTGTCCGAGCATTTCTCCCATGGTCGATAGGATGCCAAACTTTAGGAAACTCATTATCATACCATGCTCGGCATTGAATGTTTTATACCATGCATATACGGGTTCGATAACAAAGAAGGGCAAGAATAAAGCCACTACACATACTGCAAAGATTAAATCGCTCTTTTTCATAGTATTACTGATATTTGTTTTTGTTTGTTTGCTGATTTGTTTTCTCTCAATTAGCAAAGATAATGAGAATTTTCGGTTTTATAATAATGATTGATACTCTTTTAGGAATATGATAAAGAAAAAGCCCGATAACGCGAGGTTACCGGGCAATTGATAAATAAATAATTAATTATCCGCAACGTGATGTACCGCAGTTGGTACAGATAAGACAGCCTTCTTGATAAATAAGGGTCTCTTGCTTGCAATTGGGACAGGTTTGTCCGCTGGCTTGCATACCGTTGGGAAGATATTTTTTCAGAGCACGTTCTACACCGTTTTTCCATGTATTGATAGTCTGGCTATCAAGTTCGAGGCTGGCTACAAGCTTCAATACTTGGTCGATGGGCATGCCATAACGCAATACGCCCGATATGAGTTTGGCGTAGTTCCAATATTCGGGATTGAACTTATCCGACAATCCTTCGATTGTAATTTTGTAACCACGTTTGTTGACAAATTGGAAGTCGTATCGTTTGTTACCATCGGCATCGATAGCTTTGATAATCTTACCTTTAGTCACATTCTTGGGACAGAAGATACCATCATCGTCATCGGCAAAACCGGTAAAGATTTCGTAAGGTTTACCGTCGAGCAAGCCAACAAACGC
This sequence comes from Bacteroidaceae bacterium, assembly GCA_017935645.1. Lineage (GTDB taxonomy): Bacteria > Bacteroidota > Bacteroidia > Bacteroidales > Barnesiellaceae_A > Barnesiella_A. The sequence goes on from JAGBHF010000020.1 coordinate 24,013, forward strand.
AATCCATTTCTCTTTGTTGTTTTGGAAACGAACAACATCGGCTTCCAACTCGATGGGGCGTTTGTGTGCAACAATGGGTGCAGACGATACCATTGCAGCTTCGGCGGCTGCAGCTTCGGCAGCTTTACGTTTCTCTTTCTCCTCTTTTTCTTTGCTTACCGAGATGAGTACACCCGAGCGTGAACCGTCGCGATATACGGTACAGCCTTTACAACCCGAGCGCCATGCCTCTACATAGAGGTCGTTTACAAGTTCTTCGCTTACATCACTGGGCAAGTTGATAGTAACGCTGATTGAGTGGTCGACCCATTTTTGTACACGACCTTGCATGCGTACCTTTTGCAACCAGTCGACATCGTTCGATGTGGCCTTGAAGTAGGGCGATTTGGCAACCAATTCGTCAATCTCTTCTTGAGTATATTTGTTGTTAACCTCCATGCCGTTGGCTTCCATCCAAGTAATAAACTTGTGGTGGTATACAATATACTCTTCAAAGGCATCGCCATTCTCATCCCAGAAGTCGGGATGTGCATCGGGATCGTTGGGGTTAACTTTGCGACGACGCTTGTATACGGGCAAGAATACGGGCTCGATACCTGAGGTTGTTTGTGTCATGAGGCTGGTTGTACCGGTAGGTGCTATGGTAAGACATGCAATATTGCGACGACCATATTTTACCATCAATTCATATAATTCGGGGTCGGCCTCTTTCAAGCGGTTGATGAACGGGTTGTTTTCCTCGCGTTTAGCATCGAATATCTCAAAAGCACCACGCTCACGAGCCAACTCTACCGACGAGCGGTAAGCTGCCAAAGCCAATGTGCGGTGTACATTCTCTGACATGGCTGTTGCCTCTTCGGTACCATAACGCAAGCCGAGTGATGCAATCATATCGCCTTCGGCTGTTGTACCTACACCGGTGCGACGACCTTGCAATGTACGGGTGCGAATTTTGTTCCAGAGGTTCAACTCGGTATGTTTTACTTCGTCGGTTTCGGGGTCGGTAGTAATCTTTTCGATAATCTTTTCGATTTTCTCCATCTCAAGGTCGATAATATCGTCCATGATGCGTTGTGCCTTGGCAATGTGCGACTTGAACAAGTCGTAGTCGAAGTATGCCTCGGGAGTGAAAGGATTGACAACGTATGAGTAGAGGTTGATGGCCAACAAGCGACAGCTATCGTAGGGGCACAAAGGTATCTCGCCACAAGGGTTGGTAGATACAGTCTTGAAGCCTAAGTCGGCGTAGCAATCGGGTACTGATTCGCGACGGATTGTATCCCAGAACAATACTCCGGGCTCGGCCGATTTCCATGCGTTGTGTACTATTTTACGCCATATTTCACGAGCATTTACCTCCTTGGTAACATAGGGGTCGGTGGCTTCAATAGGGTATTGTTGGATGTAGGGCTCGCCCGATATAGCACACTCCATGAAACGGTCGTCGATTTTTACCGATACATTGGCTCCGGTTACTTTACCTTCGGTCATTTTTGCATCGATAAATGACTCCGAATCGGGGTGCTTGATAGATACAGTGAGCATCAATGCACCACGACGACCATCCTGAGCTACCTCGCGAGTAGAGTTGGAGAAACGTTCCATAAAGGGAACCAAACCGGTAGAAGTGAGTGCCGAGTTCTTTACGGGTGAACCTTTGGGGCGAATGTGCGACAAGTCATGACCTACACCACCGCGACGTTTCATGAGTTGTACTTGCTCTTCGTCTATCTTGATAATACCACCATACGAGTCGGGTTCACCAGTCAAGCCTACTACAAAACAATTTGAGAGAGAACCTATCTGGAAGTTGTTACCAATACCAGTCATGGGGCTACCTTGAGGAACAATGTAGCGGAAGTGTGACATGAGGTCGAACAACTCTTGTGCCGACATGGGGTTGCTGTACTTTTGTTCGATGCGTGCTATCTCGTTGGCAATGCGCCAGTGCATGTCATCGGGTGTTTTTTCATAAATATTACCAAATGAGTCCTTCAATGCATACTTGTTTACCCATACACGGGCTGCAAGTTCGTCACCTTTGAAGTACTCGCGCGAAGCGGAAAATGCCTCGTCATAAGTGTAGATTTTCTGTTCCACGTTCTCCTAAAATATATAAATCGTTAATACAATACGTTGTAATGGGTGTGCAAGGCTGTAAATTTTGCACTGCAAGTATAAGTAAAATAATTGTAACTCGTGGTGTTTTTGGATAAAAATTTTTTCCGACTCTTGGTGAAAGTTTTCTATTCTAAAAAATAAAATATTGAAATACAATGTTTTAGTGTTTTGATTTTGTAAAAAAGTTTTCCAAAAATTAGTTTTTAGTGATAGAATGGTTGTGATTTTTGAGAAAGTAAGCTCGTGTGTAGAGGTAGGTGTATAAATATAATATATATGGCTTTATTCTGAATAAAGTTGATTTTTTTTAAATCTTTTATAATATGTGTGATTTAGATAAAAAATATATTATATATAATAATGTATGTTTTAATTGATAAACTTCTTATTGTTGTATGTTGTTGTTCTAATAAAATTTGCTTTGTATGATAGTGTTAGTTTTTATATTAGTTTTGTTGACATTCTCAAATGTTTATGCCGAGAAATTTTCTCAACCGGTCGATTCTATACCCATGTTGCAGCTTGTTAGTTTGCCGTATGATTACGATGACTTACAACCTGTGATAAGTGAGCGTACCATGCAGTTGCATCATGGTAAACATTTGCAAGGTTATGTCGATCGTCTTGCGAGATATATTATTAATACACCCTATAATAATATGCCTCTTAGTCGCATAGTGATAATGTCCGATAGTTCCGTTTACGACCAAGAGATATTTGATAATGCCGGACAAGTGTTAAATCACAATCTCTATTTCTTGCAGTTTTCGCCACATGGTGGAGGTGAGCCACAAGGAGCATTGGCCAAAGCAATTGTCAACAGGTGGGGTAGTTTTGAGGAATTTAAGCATGCATTTACTCAAAATGGCTCTCAACTTTTTGGCTCGGGTTGGGTATGGTTGGCTTGCGATCATGAAGGGCGTCTTTACATTGTCCAAGAACCCAATGGTGGAAATCCTGTAACACATGGTTTGACTCCCTTGTTGGGAATAGATGTGTGGGAGCATGCTTACTATCTCGACTATCAAAATCGCCGCACCGACCACATCGATGCTGTGTGGAATATTATCGATTGGCCTGTTATTGAGGCTCGTTATGAAGCTACCGGAGTATCGGACAATTGTTGTCAAACAGCAGTAGAAAAGATGTGGGAAGAGTAGGGGTGGTATTGTTTAGTTATTAATAAATTTATATTTTTGCCATAAAATTATTAAAGATTATGCGTAAAGATTTTGGTTCCAAGACATGGCTCTATCCGATGCCGGTGCTTATAGTGGCTGCGTACGATGAACAAGGAGTTCCTAATGCGATGAATGCAGCATGGGGTGGTATTTATACCGATAACACAATAGGTATATGCATTGCCGAAGAGCATAAGACTACTCAAAATATATTAGCAACAAAAGCCTTTACGGTTAGTGTTGCTACTGTCGATCAACTGTCGGCATGCGATTATTTGGGATTGGTTTCGGGTGATAAAGTGCCCGATAAGTTGCAACGTGCCGGGTTGCATCCAATCCATTCACAACACGTTAATGCTCCTATTATCGAAGAGTTGCCTATGGCACTCGAGTGTGAAATGATTAGCTACGACCTCGAGAGTAATCATCTAGTAGGTCGCATTGTTAATATCAGTGCCGACGACTCGATTCTTACCGACGGAAAGATAGATATCGCAAAATTGCGCCCTATTACCTACGACTCCGTATCACATCGATACCATGTAGTAGGTGAAGCAGTAGGCAATGCCTTTGCAGATGGTAAGCTCTATATGAAGTGATATGCTTTCATCTTGTCACAATCCATAATTGCTCAAGTATGATGTTTGAGTAACTGTCATTGAGCGGTTACGAGAATGTCGATGTTAACTTATATGTTTCATGCTTCAGGGCTGTAGTATTCCTTACTATAGTCATGGAGCATCGATTATTAGTATCGTATTTAAGTCCGTAATATTACGTGATGTCAAATAACTTTATGGTAGTTAATATGTCTTTTGTAAACTCTGCTTTACAAATAGATATGTAGTAAAATATTTGGCACTTAGACCTCCGTTTTGTGCAGTTTTTATACCTCAATTACGGAAAAAAATATTTAATTTCGCGCTCGAAATTTTTTTATTGAAATTATTTAAGGTAAATCAAATATTTATATTGCAACATGGCTAATGTAGTGAGACTAAAAAGAGGTTTGAATCTACGTCTGGAAGGAACTGCAGTCCCCAACGTAGAGAAAACCATTGTAAGCGACACAGTGGCTATTGTTCCCGACAATTTCCATGGCATCGTACCCAAGGTAATAGTAAAGCCCGGTGATGCTGTGAAAGTGGGTTCGGCGGTGATGTATGATAAGAATCACCCCGAGGTGCAATTTGTTTCGCCCGTGAGTGGTGAAGTAGTTGCAGTGGAGCGTGGCGAGCGTCGCAAAGTGATGAAAATTGTTATTAAGAACGATCGCAAAGACGAGGCTGTTACTTTCGAGAAAACCTCTTCGGCTGCCGAAGTTAAGCAACTCTTCTTGCAAGCCGGTATGTGGGGATTTATCAAGCAACGTCCCTACGATGTAATTGCCGATCCTACTGTTGAGCCTCGTGATATTTTTGTTACAGCATTTGACAATGCTCCCTTGGCTCCGGTTTATGCTTATGAAATGTTGGCAGGTGAAGATGCCAAAGCCCTTGCCAAAGGTCTTGAGGCTCTTGCTATGCTTACCCAAGGTAAGGTATATGTGGGTGTTGAGCCCGAAAGTAAAGTTACTGTGCCTGCCGGCGTAGAACTTGTTACATTTAAAGGCAATTTCCCTGCATGTAATGCCGGTGTTCAAGCACACAATATTGCTCCTGTAAACAAGGGTGAGACTGTGTGGACTATCAATGCACTTGATGTGGTGTTGATGGGACGTCTTTTGCTCAATGGCCGTGTTGATATGATGCGTACAGTAGCTGTGTCGGGTAGCGAAGTTGCTAAACCTGCCTACGTACGTGCTTTGCCCGGAACTCCTATGGCAGACATCCTCAAGGATAATCTTGTTAAAGCCGACTATGCTCGTCGTGTTATCAGTGGTAACGTATTTACCGGTGTTAACGTTTCGATTGAAGGTTATCTTGGAGTTTATCACTCACACGTAACAGTTATTCCTGAGGGTAACGACACTCACGAATTCTTGGGTTGGGCTATGCCCGGATGCAAAGTGCTCACAACAAGTCGCACATTCGTTTCACGCTGGTTGCCCGGTAGTAACAGAAAACCCGATGCTCGCTTGCATGGCGGTGAACGTGCTATAATCATGTCGGAAGAGTACGATCGCGTATTCCCCATGGATATCTTGCCCGAGTACCTTGTAAAGGCTATCATCGCTTTCGATATCGACCGCATGGAGCAGTTGGGTATATATGAGGTAGCACCCGAGGACTTTGCAGCTTGTGAGTTCGTTGATACTTCAAAGTTACCCTTGCAAGAGATTGTTCGCAAAGGTCTTGATGCCTTGCGTAAAGAGATGAACTAATCATTGTCATTAACATTATAAACAGATTTATTGTGAAAGCATTAAGAAGATTTCTCGATAAGATAAAACCCAACTTCGAACCGGGTGGAAAATTTGCCCCCCTGCAATCGGTGTTTGAGGGTTTCGAGTCGTTCTTGTTTGTGCCTGCAACCACATCTAAGTCGGGTGTACACATTCACGACAATATCGACTCTAAGCGCACAATGACGGTGGTTATCATCGCATTGTTGCCCGCGTTACTTTTTGGTATGTACAATGTCGGCTATCAACACTACTTGGCGATAGGCGAGTTGGCTACTACTTCATTCTGGACAGTATTCCTCTATGGTTTCTTGGCTGTATTGCCCAAGATTGTGGTATCATATCTCGTAGGTTTGGGTATTGAGTTTATCGTTGCCCAAATGCGTCACCACGAGATTCAAGAGGGTTTCCTTGTGTCAGGTATGCTCATACCTATGATTGTACCCATTGATACACCTCTGTGGATGATTGCTATTGCTACTGCATTTGCCGTAATCTTTGCCAAAGAAGTATTTGGTGGTACCGGTATGAATATCTTTAACGTTGCATTGGTAACTCGTGCCTTCTTGTTCTTCGCTTATCCCTCAAAGATGAGTGGTGACAATGTATTTGTACGCACCGGCGATGCTTTCGGTATCGGTGGCGGTACAGTTGTAGATGGCTTCTCGGGTGCTACACCTCTCGGTCAGGTAGCAACCAATGTAGGCGATGAATTGGTATTGCGCAACATCGTAGGCGAGCCTCTTACTACACTCGACTACTTCATTGGTCTTATTCCCGGTTCTATAGGCGAAACATCGACACTTGCTATTCTTATAGGTGCGGTTATCTTGTTGTTGACAGGTATCGCAAGCTGGCGTATTATTGTATCGGTATTTGCCGGTGGTTTGCTCACAGCTTGGGTATGCACTATGGTCGATCCTTCGATTTATGCTGCAGCCTTGTTGTCACCCATCGACCAAGTATGCTTGGGAGGTTTTGCATTTGCAGCTGTCTTCATGGCTACCGACCCCGTTACAGCAGCTCGCACTAAGACCGGTAAGTATATCTATGGTTTCCTCATTGGTGCTATGGCTATCATTATCCGTGTATTCAATACCGGTTATCCCGAGGGTGCAATGCTTGCTGTATTGTTCATGAACGCATTTGCTCCGCTCATCGACCACTATGTTGTAGAGGCTAATATCAGCCGTCGTCTCAAACGTGCTAAAAACGCTAAATAATAAAGGAGGTAGATTATGAATAAACAAGGAAATACTTATACGATACTCTACGCCTCTGTTATGGTGATTATCGTTGCCGCTTTGTTGGCAGTTGTTTCGGTATCGCTCAAGCCTATGCAACAAGCTAATATCGAGATTGATAAAAAGAAACAAATACTTAGCTCGGTAAACCTCGAGCCTACTACTCAAAATGCTGTTGAACTATATAGCAAACATATCATTGACAGCTATGTAGTAGATGCTAATGCTGCGAAAGTAGAGAATGCCGATGCCTTCACAGTAGATGTTGCTTCGGAGGTTAAGAAAGCTCAAAATGAGCGTCTATTGCCCGTTTTCGTTGCTCAACTCGACAATGGTGACAAGAAATACATCCTTCCCCTTTACGGTGCAGGTTTGTGGGGTCCCATCTGGGGCTATATCGCTGTTGATGCCGATGGCAACACTATTTATGGCTCATACTTTGCACACCAAGGCGAAACTCCGGGTTTGGGTGCCGAGATTGAAAATCCTACTTTCCAATCACAATTTGTAGGCAAGCACCTCTTTGTTGATGGTGAAATGAAGCCTGTTGCTGTAATGAAAGTAGGTCAAAAACCCTTGAACGGTGCTGAATATGTTGATGCCGTATCGGGTGGTACTATTACAAGTAAGGGTGTACAAGATATGATTGAAAATTCATTGTTGCCCTATAACGCATTTTTAAATTCAATTGAAAAGTAAGGAGGCGTAGGATATGAAAAATAAAGAGATATTATTAGGTCCCCTTTCCAAGAACAATCCTGTTATTGTACAGGTATTGGGTATATGCTCGGCATTGGCCGTAACATCAAAGCTTGAGCCTTCTATTGTAATGGCTCTCTCGGTTACAGTGGTAGTAGCCCTTGCCAATGTTGTTATTTCACTTTTGCGTAACACTATCCCCAACAGTATCCGCATTATCGTGCAGTTGGTGGTTGTTGCCGCATTGGTTATTGTTGTTGACCAAGTGCTCAAGGCCTTTGCTTATGATGTAAGCAAGCAACTCTCGGTGTTTGTGGGTCTTATCATTACCAACTGTATCGTTATGGGACGTCTTGAGGCATTTGCTCTCAGCCACCGTCCTTGGGAGTCGTTCCTCGACGGTATCGGTAACGGTATAGGATATGGACTTATCCTCATTATTGTAGGTTTCTTCCGTGAGTTGTTGGGTTCGGGCACATTGCTCGGTTTCCAAGTAATTCCTGAGATTTGCTATGAGTGGGGTTACCAAAACAACGGTCTTATGATTTTGCCTCCTATGGCACTTATCGTAGTGGCCTGCATCATCTGGATACACCGTATCTATAACAAAGATTTGCAAGAAAAGTAATACTTACCCTTTAATTATAGAATGTATAATATGGAAAGTTTAAATCTGTTCATAAAGTCTATCTTTATAGACAACATGATATTTGCATACTTCTTGGGTATGTGTTCTTATCTTGCGGTATCTAAGACCGTAAAGACTTCGTTGGGACTTGGTATCGCAGTGACTTTTGTGCTCACGCTTACAGTTCCTGTCAACTATTTGCTCGAGAATTATATCCTTAAGCCCGGTGCGTTGTCGTGGTTGGGCGAGAGCTTTGCCGATGTAGACCTTTCGTTCCTCAGCCTCATCTTCTTCATCGCTGTGGTAGCTTCAATGGTACAACTTGTCGAGATGGTAGTTGAGCGTTTCTCTCCCTCGCTTTATGCTTCGTTGGGTATCTTCTTGCCTCTTATTGCTGTTAACTGTGCCATCCTTGGTGGCTCACTCTTCATGCAACAACGAGCATTCGACTCAGTAGGTACAGCTACAGTTTATGGCTTTGGCTCGGGTATAGGTTGGTTACTTGCCATTGTAGGTATTGCCGCCATTCGCGAGAAATTGGCTTATAGCAATGTCCCTGCACCGCTCAAAGGTATAGGTATTACCTTTATCATTACCGGTCTTATGGGTATTGCTTTTATGAGCTTCTTGGGTATTAAGTTGTAATTTATCGTAAAGCAAACAGACATGAATATGACAAACGTATTATTATCAAGTATAGTAATCTTCCTCATTATTATACTGCTTTTGGTAGTCATCTTGTTGGTTGCCAAGCGATATTTGGTTCCTTCGGGAAAAGTAAAAATTACTATCAACAACGATACTGTAGTAGAGGCCGAGACAGGTGCAAGCCTCCTCTCAACTCTCGCTGCTCAAAAGGTATACTTGCCCTCGGCCTGTGGTGGTGGTGGCTCTTGTGCTCAATGTCGTTGTCAAGTGACTGAAGGCGGTGGTGAAATTCTTCCTACCGAGACTGTTCACTTCTCACGCAAAGAGCAACAAAACAACTGGCGCTTGGGTTGCCAAGTAAAAGTTAAGGGCGACCTCTCTATCAAAGTACCCGAGTCGGTATTGGGTGTAAAAGAGTGGGAGTGCGAGGTTATCTCAAACAAGAACGTTGCTACTTTTATCAAAGAGTTTATCGTGAAGTTGCCCGAGGGCGAACACATGGACTTCATCCCCGGTTCGTATGCCCAAATTAAGATTCCCGCATACGAGATGGATTATGACAAGGACATCGACAAGTCACTCATTGGCGAAGGTTATCTCGATGCTTGGAAGAACTTCGGTCTCTTCGACCTCAAGTGTAAGAATACCGAGCCTACCGTGCGTGCTTACTCAATGGCCAACTATCCTGCCGAGGGTGATCGCATCATGCTCACCGTGCGTATTGCTACTCCTCCCATGAAACCCCGTCCTCAAACAGGCTTCCAAGATGTTATGCCCGGTATTGCATCGTCATACATCTTTACACTCAAGCCCGGCGACAAGGTTATCATGAGTGGTCCTTATGGCGATTTCCACCCCATCTTCGACTCTAAGAAGGAGATGATGTGGGTAGGTGGTGGTGCCGGTATGGCTCCCTTGCGTGCTCAAATCATGCACCTCACTAAGACATTGAAAACAACCGACCGTAAGATGTCATACTTCTACGGTGCACGTGCCCTCAACGAGGTATTCTATCTCGAGGACTTCTTGCAATTGGAGAAGGACTTCCCCAACTTCTCATTCCATCTTGCACTCGACCGTCCCGATCCCGCAGCCGATGCAGCAGGCGTGAAGTACACAGCTGGTTTCGTTCACCAAGTTATCTACGAGACATACCTCAAAGACCACGAAGCACCCGAAGATATCGAGTACTACATGTGTGGTCCCGGCCCGATGTCAAAGGCCGTTGTTTCGATGCTCGACAGCCTCGGCGTAGAGCCCGAGAGCATTATGTACGACAACTTCGGTGCATAATAGAGTATAACACACTATACGATAAAACAGGCTGCTCCCTCGGTGGATGCAGCCTGTTTTGTCTTATAGACATGTGTTGATTAATGCCTCAATAATACAGAAATGGCTGTATCGCTCAAAATCACGATACAGCCATTTCTAATGATGTATAAAGGATTGTTTACTTGCCGATAATCTCTTCAATGCGCGACTGGAACTCGGCCATGAGCCAGCGTGGGGTTGAGGTGGCTCCGCATATACCTATATTGTTCTTGCCTTCGAGCCAAGCGGGATTAAGCTCCTCGATGTCCGATACAAGGTGTGTGTTCTCGTTTACCGAGCGACACTCCTCGTAGAGTACCTTGCCGTTACTGCTCTTCTTACCGCACACAAACAGTACAAGGTCGTGTGTGCGTGCAAACTCGCGTATGTTGGGTATGCGGTTGGCTACTTGGCGGCAAATGGTGTCGTGCCACTCAAATTTGTCTGTAGCAGTGCGTTCTTGTATTAGTTGAACCATTTCGGCAAAATGTTGCACCGACTTGGTGGTTTGTGAATACAACGTGATGCGTTGGTCGAAGTCTACTTTATCCAAGTCGCCGGGTGTCTCCAGTACGATAGCCTCGCCATTGGTCTGACCCACCAAACCATTTACCTCGGCGTGACCTACCTTGCCATATATCAGTACTTGGTCGTTGTTGCTTGTACGTGTATCGTAGCTCTTCTTTATCTTGCGTTGCAACTGTAGCACCACAGGGCAGGTGGCATCGATAATCTCTATATTATTTTCGCGTGCTATGCGATAGGTTTCGGGTGGCTCACCGTGAGCACGTAGCAATACCTTGGCGTTGCGTAGTTGGCGCAATTCATCGTGGTTGATGGTGATAAGACCCTTAGCACGTAGGCGCTCAACCTCGTTGCTGTTGTGTACAATATCGCCGAGGCAGTACAGTTGACCGCCTCTTTCAAGTTCCTGTTCGGCGGCTTGTATGGCGCGTACTACTCCGTTGCAAAATCCCGAGTTGGTATCTATTTCTACTCTTGCCATAATCTTATTGTTTTATGCGGTCGATAACTTCATTGTAACGGGCTTCGAGCCATGCGTCCTGCTCGGCAATAGTCATGTGCGAGTTGTCGAGTTCTATAGCATCATCGGCCTTGCGTAGGGGGCTTATCTCGCGAGTCATATCCATCTCGTCACGCATGGCTATGTTGCGTTCGATAGCATCAATATCAGCATCTTCCATTTCGGCTGCACGACGTTCGGCGCGTACACGAGCCGATGCAGTAACGTATATCTTCAATTCGGCTTCGGGGAACACGGCTGTGCCTATATCTCGACCATCCATAACGATGCCTTTGGCCTCACCCATGGCACGTTGCTGTGCAACAAGAGCTGTGCGCACAAAGTCTATTTGGCTCACCAAACTCACGCATTGCGATACACGCATGGTGCGTATCTCCTTCTCGACACACACTCCATTGAGGTAAGTCTCTTGCTTGCCGGTAGTGGGGTTGGTGACAAAACTGATTTTGATGTTCTCCATAGCTTGTGCAAGGGCATCGCGCTGTACAGTGTTGTCGATGATAAGATTGTTATCGAGGCAGTATAATGTCACGGTGCGATACATAGCACCGCTATCGATATATATGTAGCCTATGCGACGAGCTAACTCCTTGGCCATGGTACTCTTGCCACAAGAAGAAAAACCGTCTATAGCTATAGTAATGCGAGGTGTATTTGTCATATAGGTCTGTTATATATTTTATTTGCCAAATTCGTATAGATTGGTCGATAGATTGAGCATGAGGGTTGTACCACCTACGTGATGACTCGATACTGCAACGTCAAAAGCAAACATCTTTACTTTAAGACCTGCACCTATGCTGAATCCCGATATAATATTGCGATTGTCGGTGCGCATGTCACTTGCTGTCTTGTAGTTGTAGCCCAATCCCAGGTAGAAACTGTCGCTAAACAAGTACTCGACACCGAAAATAAGGTGGCGGAAGAAATGCTCGAAGAACTTGTCATTGACCACAATACCGCTATTGTTGGTAGTAGTGGTAGGGTATGGTATCTTCCATCGCCACAGGTCGTGTGCTGTTATCGATATGCGCACGGGTGTGTTTTTTACAATCTGGCTGTAACCAAACTGCAAGTCCATGGGTAGGTTGCCATATTCGTTGGCAAATCGTTTGAGTTGTCCGCCTAAGTTGCGACCCACAAGTGACAGTGAGTACTCTTTTTCGGCATTATAGTAATTGAGACCAAGGTCGGCCGCAAGTGCCATACCGGTGTATTGCTCGTAGTTGGAGTAGACAAACTTGAGCTTGATACCGCCTCGTAATCCCTCGACAATATCGTGCGAGTAGGTACATTGTATCTGAATATCTTGCGGGTTGAATTTACCCAATTCTTGTCCCGTTTCGTCCATCAAGGGCATCGAGCCATAGCCGTAGTATTGTATGCCGGCTGCCAAGGCACTGCGGTCGGATGTGGCAATACCAAATGTCGTTCCGGCAAAGTGCATTCCGGCCACATACATCATGTAGTTAAACCCCCACTTCAAGTTCATTTCTGGACCGAGTAGTGCGGGGTTGTTTTCAGTAAGCGTTATATCTTCTTCAATGATTGAGATATTATTACCTCCCAAGGCGTAGGCATGTGCCGAAGGGGTAATATTCATGAAATCGTATGATGTTCTTCCCTCCTGAGCAAGTGTCTGTAAGGGCAATACTGTAAGGAGAGCAAGAAGTAATATGATTTTGCTGATATATCTCATGTTCTTTAATGTCGTACGTTTATCTGCCATCGGTTGTGGTTTATATGTTATAAACGTAGTTTATGTGTATAAATTATATGTGCGACAATAAAATTTGGTATCCGATAGCGATGATAACTGTTTCTATTGTTGAATGAGCAACCACGGATTGCCTATATATGACGAGGGATAGCGGTTGACCAATTCCTTACGTGCTGCAACTGCTTCATTACGCGTAGCAAATGTGCAAGCAATGACACGATACATGCCATGTGCATTCTGCGCAACAAAAGCATCGTATCCATCGTCTTTGAGTCGTTCACACATTCCTTTGGCGTTGGTAAGTTGCTTAAAACTTCCTACCACTACGCTGTAGGCTTGTATGGTGGCTTCATCAATAACTTTCACACTCTCGGTACGTTCTTTTGCCTCGCTTGATGTCGACACCATGGGTTGTATTTCGGTAATAGCATCGTCGGTGGGGGTGTCGGCAGTAATAGTAGGACGCTCTACGGCTGCCTCCATAGCTTTTTCATAAGCAGCCTTGGTAGCCTCGTAATTACCTCGGCATGAGGTGATTGATAATGTTGCAATTGTTATTGTGCCAAAAATGAATAAGCGTTTCATATCAATTCTGTTATCGGTTATTGACACAAAGGTACAATATAACTTGTGCAAATGCAATATAAATGAGTCCTAAAAAATGTTATGTTGCGATGCTGATAATCGTATCACACGAACAATAGTAGAAGATACATCGTTAGGGTGATATGTGGTGCTATCGAGAGTAAGATGGTGCTCGACTTCACAATGAAATAAGATGAATGATGAAAAATATTTTAATATTGGGTATAGGTAATTTGGTACTCAACGATGCCGGAGTGGGTATACATATAGTACATATGCTCAAGTCCTTTGTCATGCCCGAGGGGGTTGACATTCTCGATGGTGGAATGGGGGGTAGTGCATTGATTTCAACAGTACAAGATTACAATCACCTGATACTTATCGATGCGGCGCATGATGACTATCCGGTAGGTACTGTACGTCGCTTGTCGCCCAATATGCCCAATGATTATTCACAATTACTCTCGCTGCACGATGCGGGAGTACGCGATATTATTGATGCTATACATGAGCATGTGCCTATGCCACATGTCGATATGTTGGCTGTTAGCGTTAATGGTCGACCTACCTTAGGGATGCAATTATCGCCCGAAGTGCGCAGGGTGATACCTCAGGTTGTACAACTTATATTTGAAATGATTGAGGAGAAGCGGTCTATATACCTCTTCTGTTAGTTGTTATTACTTACCTATGCGGGCAAGATATACGATCTCGTTGATGCAATAGATGATAGCACCTACACCAAACATGATAACCATGACGTTGGGCAGCAAATCAAGAGGGTTGATGAGAATAAATACACCCAACAATGTTAACAATGCCGGCAATACGTAAAACCCGAGTATATTACGATTGGTCGAGCGGGCTATCATGATAATCTCGTATATGCCGGCTATTAGTAATGCCGATGCCAATACAAGTGAAAATATCTTCACAACTTCATGTCGAAATACGATAATTATAATTCCTATTACAGCGCACAATGTGGCTAATATCGGAAAATTGATTATGCTGTTGCGACGATCGCGTCTATTGCGCTGAAATCGTACTATCGCATAGCGCAATAGCTGTATTATACCGGGGATAAGCAGTAAAAGTCCCACAATTATAGCAATGTACGAGAGTACACTGCTCGGCGATATAATCATGAAAATACCTACTAATAATGTGAGTACTATACGTATGATAGGGTAGTATGTTGGTTTCATCTATAAGTGTTCTTGATGGTTATATATTACAAATGTAACAATTATTTTCGAGTTATGCTGTGTGATTTACAAGTTTTTATCTTTTCTTTCATTTTGTAACTCTATAATTTCGAGGTCACTGAAGTTGCCATTGTCTATTACTAACCGTACCAACGTGCGGACTTTGTGAAATCCATATAACCCCGCTGCTCCCGGATTGATGTGCAAGCAGTCGATTCGCTTATCATACATCACCTTTGTGATGTGCGAGTGACCCGAAATAAAGAGTTTAGGAGGATTACGGAATATCTCGGGCATTACTTCGCGTGCATATTTCCCGGGATATCCTCCTATATGCGTAATCCATACCGATACTCCCTCTATTTCAAATCGTTGGTGCTGTTTTGTACGTATGCGAATGGGTGCTCCATCTATATTGCCATATACCGCTCGCACAGGTTTCAGTGATTCGAGTTTATCCAACACCTCTGCACTGCCTATATCTCCGGCGTGCCATATCTCGTCACAATCGGCAAAGTAACGCGCATAGCGTTCATCCCAATGTGCATGTGTGTCCGACAGTATTCCTATTCGCTTCATATGGTGAGGCAATACATAGTTTGTGTGTGCAAACATACAAAATTCATCTAATAAATCCTACTGATGAAATCTTTTGTCACTCTTAAATTTGTTTTTACTCTCTCTTGCACTATCTTTGCAGTCAATTTGATGACGCATCGATGAAAAGAATAAGAATTACCGTTAAGCGTATGGCTTGCTACCGTGACTTGATGGAGCAATACGAAAACCCCATTGAACACACATGCGATATGCAAGTAGGGCAAACCTTTGAGGTGATTGATTGTCACAAGCCTGCAGGAATGTGCGATAGTGCATGGGAAACACTCTTGCCTTTTGTTACCGAGTTGGCACAGGGTGGTGGTAATTTTTATGACGGTTGGATGCGCAATCCTCACTCGGCCATGCTATCATGTAACGACGGATTTCGTCCGGTAAGTTTCTTGGTAGAGGTTGTTGAGTAAATCTATACCGATTAAGTAACAATGCGAATTGCGAATACATTGTAATATTGCGGCAGTAGCTCAGTTGGTAGAGCATGAGCTTCCCAAGCTCAGGGTCGCGGGTTCGAACCCCGTTTGCCGCTCATGACATAATAGAGACTGTGCTTAATGATACAATTGAGCACAGTCTCTTTCTTTATTAGCCTACGAGTTCACTCAGTAATAGTGAGTCGATAGCTACTTCTTATTACAATCTTTTGTCTCTTTGGTGTTATTGTGAGTCTTGTCGCTGTTACAGTGACCATTGTTGCTTGCATGTGGCTTTTTCTCATTTGTTTTGTCCATAGCTTGAGTTTTTTTAGATGGTTTATATTATGAGGAGACTTACAACGACAATATAACATGCCGACATGACGAGCTGTTTATTGCTTTTCAATATTTAGGCTATAGTGTCTAACTTTTACCCTACTTATGTTAATCTATGCTTTTCATAAAACCTCATAATAGCTCATCGTGTTATATTCTTGAATAATTATCGAATGTTTTATTTAATACGATTTCTTATGAAAATGTATAATCTTATACTCGGAGTGGTAGGAGTAGGTGTTGGTGCATTAGCAGCAATGTGTTTGTATCGCTATGTCAGGTCGGCACAAGGTGAAATGATGCGTAGCACGATAGAACAAAAACTACAAGAAGGTAACGAATGGGCTGAACAGATGGTCGAACGTACACGACATAAAGCAATGGAAATGGGTGTAGAATCGGCCGAAAAATTATCGCAAAAAGCGCACGATGCTGCCGAACGCATGCAACGCCACATGAATGCCGTAGCAG
>JAGBHF010000021.1 GCA_017935645.1 Bacteroidaceae bacterium
CATTTCATCAGCCACAGTCAATGGCTGCAACATACAATACCCTTGCGTGGTAATGAATATTACCAACATCAACAACATCTTTTTTACCTTCATAACTAATGCGATTAAGTGATTGATTTTACAAAATTAAACAAAAAAACGAGGAAATAAAAACAGATTAATTCGTTTTTACGCCCAATCTTCACCAATTCGATTAAATATTATACACCCCAACTTAACAGGCATAAAATTAACGAGCCACTTCCCGTGCGGGAGGTGGCTCGTTGTATTGAGTTGTATCGGTCTATTATTAGAACGAAAGTGTATCGTCGGTATAAAGCTCGCTACGCTTGATCTTAACAACCTTACCAAACTTAGCCAAGTCTTTCTCCTTAACATCCTTAGGACTACCTACAATAGCAATTGCGATGGGTTTGCCCTTGATGTTCTCTTCATAGAACTTCACAACATCATCGAATGTAAGTTCTTCGATACGCTTCATATTGTCGATTGCGGGGTCTTGAGTGTAACCCATGCGTTTCCAATACTCAAATACCATACTGCGGTTACGGAAACCGGGCTTCTCGCTCAAGAGCGACTCGCGCATATTGGTCTTGATAATATCGAAGTTTTCGCGGGCTTGAGGCATATCCTTCAAGAGGTCAGTATACACTTGCAATGCCTCAACAGTCTTGTCGGCTTGAGTACCTACATAGCCTGTAAACATCCAGTCCTTACCGGGCAATTGAGGAGCACTAATAGCACCATAAGCAGAATAAGCCATAGCACGTTTCTCACGAATCTCGTCTACTACGAGGCTACCAAAACCGGCGCCAAAGTATGTTGTAAAGGCTTGCAACAAGATAGACTCTTCGATATCGTAAGGCTCACCCTCTACGAAGAAGTAGATATTGCTTTGTTTAGCCTTGTCGTTGGGCAAGAAGTAAATAGTATTCTCGGTATACTCCTCACGATCCATTACCTCGGGAGAGTGAGAAACTGTCTCGTTCTCGATAAGGGGCAAGTTGGTGCTCAATATTTGATATACTTGCTCGAAGGGCATTTTACCTACATAGTGAGCAGTAAACTCATAGTTGGTAGCTTCACGGAAAGCTGCAGACAACTCACCGGCCGAGAGTTCAACTACCTTTTGGAGAGGCATACGGGTAAGGAAGTCCGACTTTTGACCATAGAGCATATATTGCATCAATGCTTGTTGTTGCGAATCGACACTCTCCTTCTCACTCATACGTGAGCTATACTCTTGACCAATGATACCTTGCATTTGTTTCTCATCCAATTGGGGCATGAGGATTTGACGTTGCAAGAGTTGGCAAGCGGCTGTAAGCGAACTTTCCGAACCGTAGAGGGTTACTGTCATGTAGTCTTTAGATACCGAGTAGTTGATAGTGGTATTGAGGCGAGCCAAGGCTTGCTTAAACTCATAAGGTGTAAGGTGAGCCATTGTACCGGCATTGTTCATCAAAGGCACGGCATAAGCCAAGATAGGCATGCGACGTGTACCTACACCATAACGCAAGGTAAGGCTATACACTTCATTTTCGGGGTTAACGGTATAATAGAGCTTGCTACGAGTATTGATAGGACGCACTTGCACCGAGTTGAAGTCGCAATAGTCGGGTTGAGGTGCAGGAACTTCCATTGATTCGAGGTATTGGGCATAGTCGCTCTTCACACCGCGAACAGCCTCTACTGCTTGATAACCGGGCTTGGCAACCTTGTCGAGTTTTGTCACCTTACGATCACCCTTAATCTCTTGTATATTTACTACCAATACATCCGAGTTGAGGTATTTATTTACCACATTAATAATATCCTCAGGAGTAATAGCAGCTACGTTTTGAGTATAGTTTACAAGTTCAACAGGGTTAGTACCTGTGTTGAAGAGGTTCGAGAGGTTTTGAGCCTTGGCGCTATTCGACTCCATACCCAATTGGAAGTCACGAATCATAGCACTCTTCACAGCTTCAAGTTGCTCAACGGTAAATGAACCGTTACGCAATTGTTCGATAGCATCAAGCATCATCTTCTCAACCGAAGCATGGCTGTCATACTTACCTTGGCTTTGGTCGTAAGCGGGGAAGATTTGGAGCATCACAATACCGGCATTGCGGAACGATACGGGGGAAGCAGCGGCGCCCATGATAGTACCATCCACAGCAAGTTTGTCGAGGATACCGGTCGATTGTCCGTTGGTGAGCAATTGTGTAGCTACCGACAAAGCGATTTCATCGGCCGAGTTTGAAGCAACACCATTGTATACCATAGCTACAAAGGGTTGATAGAAAAGTTTCTCAGAGATAACCTTGCGACCACTGAAGGGAGTACGAGTAACCTCGGCATGCGATTGAACGCCACGACGAGGAATGCGCTCAAACTTTTGACGAACGAGCGATACTGCTTGGGCAGCGTCGAGGTTACCAACAAGAATAATAGCCATGTTCTCGGGACCATACCAATTCTCATAGAAGTTAATCAAGTTGCTCAAGCTGGGATTTTTCAAGTGCTCGGGCAGGCCGATAATAGGACGTCCGTAGGGAGTACCCTTGAAAGCCTCGGCGAAGATAAATTGAGAAAGGTTCGAGCCAATGTTATCTTGGTACATGTTATACTCCTCATATACAGCCTCAAGCTCTGTTTGGAAACCACGGAATACGGGGTCGATAAGACGCTCGCTATATAGTTCCAACCATTTTTCGAGTTGTGTGGGAGGGAAAGTATTGTAGTACATGGTTTGATCGTAACCTGTACCGGCATTAAGGCCTTGACCACCCATGCCATCTACCAACAAAGTAAACTCATTGGCAGCAGCATATTGTGCAGCCTCTACCGAGAGTTTATTGATTTCCAATCCGATAGCCTCCTTGGCCTTTGCATCGGTTGTGGCAGCCATTTCGTCATACTTAGCAATAATTTGCTCATACAAAGGTTTCTCTTTTTCCCAGTCAAGAGCACCTATTGTTTGTGTACCCTTAAACATAACGTGCTCGAGGTAGTGAGCCAAACCGGTATATTGAACGGGGTCGTCAATAGAACCGACATTGAATGTTACCATACCATACACATCGGGTTGCGACTTGTCCTCCCAGATGTAAACTGTTGCACCATTACGCAAGGTAAATGTGCTTAATTGTGCCACCGAGTAGAAGCAGGTGGTGATAAGCAACAGCAACAGCATGCCTAATTTTCTTGTTTTCATATTCATAAGTTATTTAGTGATTATTGTTTTCCAATCTGCAAATATACGTTATTTTCGGTATAGAGACTCAAATATTTATTAAATTAACACATAAAAACACCTATTTATATACTATACAACCGGCATCTTCACATTTTGTCTTGCACCTCGCATCAACTAAAAATCTTTAAAAAAACGCCCCTTACAACAAATTTAAAAACAAAGGCATACAAAAATTAAAAAATATGCGTAAATTCGTAGCTTGAAGTCAAACAGTAAACACAGACAAGTCATGAAGAAATTACTTTCCATCGCATTATTTTTATGTGCTACTATAGCCGGCTATTCACAAGAGTATGAACCCACCGAGGGTTGGCCCTACCTCTTCAGAGATTTCAAATCGGCCATTGTATACTATAACGATGGCAAAGCCGAAAGTGCAAGCATCAACGTTCACTTGATGAAGAACGACCTTCACTTCACCGACAAAGAGAAAATCATGCTTGTGCATGATGCAAACAAAATTGACTCGGTAGTATGCGAAGACAAGACCGTATTGATACGTCGTGGCAATCTTTACGTAACACGTATCTATGCAACCGATTATGTAGTAATAGGCACAACCAGTCAATGCGACTTCAATGCATTGAGCGATGGTAGTGGCGCATACGGCTCTCCCACAACTACCGCCTCAACTCAGAATGTTGCATCGTTCAGCGACCATGGCAACATGGCAGCCCTTCGCTACAAGGAGTTGACTCAAAACAAATACAACACAAGCGTGCTTGCCACCAACAATCGCACGGTATTGGTAGTAAACGACCGTGCTATATGCCAAGCCAACAAACGTGGTGTAAGCGAACTGCTTACCAAAGAGCAAAAGAAGGAGTTCAACAAATTCATCAAAGAAAACAAGATTAAGTGGAAAGACATCAACAGCCTCATCTTGGTGGCTCAGTTCCTCGACAATTACATCAAGAACGACGCCTTGTTGCTGTAAGATACCTCATCCTCACATAAGACAGGCATGAAAGAAAAACTTGCGAAAATACTACGCTTTATCAAACAATATCTCTTACCCTATATTCCGGCAGCCCTCATAGTTGGGTTTGTCGTGTGGCACTTGTTTGTTCTTAAGGACAACAGCTATATAGACATTTGCGAAAACGACGCCCACATAAGAGCCTTGAAAGAGGAAATTGCCCGAGAAGAAGCCCTTATTGAGCAGCTGAAAGAGGAGATAGACAACTCGGAGTCGGATGTTATTACCATCGACCGCATTGCCCGCGAAAAGCACGGCATGCAACTGCCATACGAGGATGTATATATTGTTGTGGATGCTCCCGACAACACACCCTCGATCAGTCACAACAACTAATTAATGACAACAATGAATTTCAAAGATATCATATTCAAGGCCTCGGCCATGCTTGTAGTTGTAGGAGCACTCCTTCCGCTTTTTGTATTTGAAGAATGGGTACCCTACATCTTTGCTGTAGGTGCAGCCGGCATGTCGGTGATACGCCTTATCACCCCTTACCGAGGTAAGAATACGCGCATGCGCCGACTGGTTCTCATCGAACTCTTTGCCACGCTCATCCTCTTATTTGCATCTTACCTGATGTTTAAGGGTGGTAACGATTGGATAGTCCTACTCACAATATCGGCATTCTTGCAGCTTTACACCTCTATAGCCATACCAAGGGCAGGTAATAAAGAGGAATAACGATACTATCAAGGATATAACCATGAGAGCAGACTGCAAAAACGGGGTCTGCTCTTTCTATATACAACAACATCAGAAATGCTCACTTCGCGAGGCATCTATACGCAATAGTATAAACAGCAATATAGTGAAGCCCCACAATGAAGAGCCTCCGTAGCTAAAGAACGGCAAAGGAATACCAATCACCGGACACAAGCCGATAACCATACCTATATTGATGAACAGGTGGAAGAAGAATATGCCCAATACACTGTAGGCATAGACCCGACCAAAGGGACGAGGTTGCCGTTCGGCAATAGCCATTATACGCAATATCAGCGCCGTGAATAGCACCAACACCAAACAAGAGCCCCAGAAACCCTCCTCCTCTCCAATTGTACAGAAGATAAAGTCGGTATCTTGTTCGGGCACATATTTGAGTTTGGTCTGCGTTCCATTCAAGAAACCCTTTCCCCAGAAGCCTCCCGAGCCTATGGCAATCTTCGATTGATTGACATTGTATCCGGCATCGCGCAAATCCTCTTTCATACCCAACAGCACCTCGATGCGGGTGCGTTGATGTGGTTGCAACTTACTGAACACAAAGTTACAAGAGAAAAGAAATACCACCGAAACAATAGTCACCGCAACAGCCACCAATATCTTGGAAGAGAAGTGCGAGAAATATATGGCAACAAGGTAGAGTATCGACAACACCAATACACCCAACAGCACATAGAGCATGGGGACTGCCACACCACACAACATCAGTATGGCAACCACAACAGCCACACCGATATAAAACAACGAGAGGTTGCGCGCTACCAGACGATTATCGGCAAAGTAACGTATAATACCCACCAAGACAACACAAATGAGCATAAGCACAATACTCTCGCCCAACGGTGCACCCATCCACATATCGGCACTGAACTTTATACCCAATATAAAATACACAATAGCACATATACCACCGAAGAGCACAAGTCCGGTCATACCCTCACGATACATCATCAGCACAAACGACAAGTAAACCAATGCCGAGCCGGTCTCCTTCTGCATCACAATGAGCAACATGGGCAGTATCACCAATCCCACCACCTTAAAGAAATTGTGCGTGTCGGTAAACTTGAAATTATAGCCATTGAACATCTTAGCCACAGCCAATGCCGTGGCAAACTTGGCAAACTCGGCCGGTTGCAGTCGTATCGATGAGGTTATCGTAAGCCACGACCGGGAGCCTTTGACCTCATCGGCCACTATCAGCGTAAATACAAGCAGGAGTATAAACGCTATATATATCAAATAGGCATAAGTCTCAAACATTCGGGAGTCGACAAGCATGATAACCGATGCCAAGACAAACGACAAACCTATCCACACAAGTTGCTTGCCCGAACGTTCGGCAAAGTCAAAGATACTTGCTTGGTCAAAGTCGTAACTGGCTGCGTAGATACTTACCCAACCAAAAAAGACCAGTACAACATACAGAAATATTGTAAACTTGTCTACCGATTTCCACACATCAACGTTTCTTGCCACTGTTACCTACTACTTTCGAGTTAAACATTCTTTGCTCAAGGTCTTTGCGAGCCGGGTCGGTTATCTCACCTTTGAGGTAATACTCCATCATCAAGCTACCGATGGGCACACCGTAGGTTGCTCCGAAACCTGCATTCTCCACATATACGGCTATGGCAATTTGAGGATTATTCATCGGTGCAAAACCCATGAACGCCGAGTGGTCGCGTCCGTGAGGATTCTGAGCTGTTCCGGTCTTTCCACACACCTCTATATCCTCAAGATTGGCAGTTCTACAAGTACCTCCCGTTACAGCCATTCGCATACCCTCTACTATGGCATCATAGTGTCGGGCATCAATCGTAGGATAACGACGCACCGTATAGGTCGTGTCTATCACACTGTCTTGTATAGCCTTCACAACATGAGGCGTATAGAAATAGCCTCTGTTAGCCACCGTAGCCGCAAGATTGGCTATTTGTAACGGAGTGGCCAATATCTCACCCTGACCGATAGCTATAGAGATAATCGTAAGAGCCTTCCAGCGATTCTTACCATAGAACTTGTCATAATAGGCACTATTGGGCAAGAAACCTCGTTTCTCACCGGGAAGGTCAATACCCAATTTATAACCATATCCCATCGACACCAAGTGATTTTTCCATATCTCGAAGGCCTCGGATGTACTCTCATACAGCGAGCGATTGTCGAGCATCGAGCGCAAGCCGTAGCAATAATAGGCATTGCACGATGTAGCCAACGAGGGTATCAATGGCAAGGGTGCAGCGTGTGCGTGACAACCTACACGCAAGCCACCTACAACAAAGCCACCCGTACAAGGATAATTGGTGTTGGGTGTAATTACGCCCTCCTCTAGAAAAATGAGTCCTTGCGTGGGCTTGAATGTAGAACCCGGCGGATAAACAGCCATAATGGCACGGTCGTAGAGAGGATTGCCCGGGTCACGAGTAAGGCGTGCATAGTTCTTTCCACGCTCTCGACCCACCAAGATAGAGGGATCGTAAGTAGGACTTGACACAAGAGCCAGTATCTCGCCTGATGAAGGCTCTATCGCTACAATAGCACCCGTTTTTCCCTGCATCAACTTCTCGCCATATGCCTGCAGGTCGGCATCTATAGAGAGGGTAATATTGCGTCCCGAAATAGGTTGCACATCGTATCTACCATCTTCATACTTACCCTTGATGCGTCCATGAGCATCGCGCAAGAGCACCTCCTCGCCCTTAACACCTCGCAGCACGCTCTCAAAAGATTTCTCGACGCCCAAGTCACCGGTATAATCACCTCGGCGATAGTAGTCGTCTCGCTCAATATCGGAAGGTGAAACCTCACGAATGTTACCCAACACATTGGCAGCTATAGGGCGACTATACTCACGCAACACTCTATTCTGAATATAAACACCGGGGTAACGATACAACTTCTCTTGCAATCGACCATAATCGCGCGCCGAAAGTTGTGTCATAAACACCTGCGGGGTATAAGTCGAGTAACCCGGATTCTTGCGACGATCCTTCATATCGGCCATGTAACGATTGAACTGCTCGACATCGATGCCCACCGTATTGCAAAAGTCGAGAGTATCGAGCGAACGCATCTCGCGCGGTATCATCATCACATCGTAAGCCGGCTGATTGTACACCAACAACTCGCCATTGCGGTCATAGATAAAGCCTCGTGACGGATAGAGCACCTTGCGCTGAAAGGCATTGCTGTCGGCATAGCGTTTGTAATCGTTATCGCCCACCTGCAACGAGAAAAGGCGTAAAATATAGATAGCCACAACCGCAAGCACGGCAGCAGCTATTACATACTTCCTTTTTTCGAGATTATAATCTTTTCTCACGACTTTGACTCAGGCTATCAATACACAGAATTAGAAGGAATGTAAGCAGTGTACTGCCTACTATACGCATGACGAGATAGGGAAGGTCAAACAATGACAGCGACTCGATAACAAAGAGCAATACACAATATAGGAATGTGAGCGTAAGCGAATAGCGCACATACAGCCACATACCAAAACCTCTTATCGAAGGTGTCTCGGCCACATAATCGCTACCATGAGGTAAGTAGAGCGACAAAACCGGACGACGCATAAACGCCAATATTGTACAGGCAAGTGCATTCATGCCGGGTATGTTGCTAAAGATATCTACCGTCAGTCCAAGGAAGAATGAGGCGGTAAGCAACCAAGCGGTAGAGAGCGACAACGGCATGCGGAAGATGATGTATATAAACACCATCGGAACGGCAATGCCGAATAGATTAATCTGATTGAACACTACGGCTTGCAACA
Source organism: Bacteroidaceae bacterium (assembly GCA_017935645.1). Classification (GTDB taxonomy): domain Bacteria; phylum Bacteroidota; class Bacteroidia; order Bacteroidales; family Barnesiellaceae_A; genus Barnesiella_A. The sequence goes on from JAGBHF010000021.1 coordinate 8,725, forward strand.
GCACAAACAATAGTGCAATACCTATTTCGCGCAACAAAGTTATATTCATTGACGAGCCTCCTTCTCCAACAATTGTTGTTGGTCTTGCATGTGATTGCGAATAACACGTACTACACCCAATTGAGTAAAATCGGTTGAGAGCTTGACTTGCATGGCATAGAAGTTATCATCCTTCTGCTTGGCATAGTCGTGTATTGTGCCCACCATTATACCATCGGGAAAAACAGCCGAGAATCCACTGGTGACAATTGTATCGCCCTGCACAAACTCAACGTGGCGGGGCATCTCCTCCAACACGGCATAGGCAGCACTGCGACCATCCCACACCAACGAGCCGAAACAATCGGTTCCTTTTACTTTACAACTCACATGCAACTTGGCATTAAGCACCGATATGGCTACCGAATTGTGTTCGTTTACTACATTAACAATGCCTACTATACCACGGTGGTCAACAACGGCCATCTCGGGCGTAATGCCATCGGCGCTACCCTTGTCGAGTGTGATATAATTCTCCAAATGGCTCACACTATTGTTGATAACACGAGCCATCACAAAGTCATATTGTTGCAACATCGGGTCGTCTTGGGCAAGTGAGTCGGTAGCTGCCGCATAGCTATAACGCTGCAATTGGCGACGCAACTGCAAATTTTCCATTGCCAACTCGCCATTTTGCATCAACAACTCTTCGTTGGCCTTACGCAATCCGAAGTATCCCGACACCACATTCGCCACCTCATATACTTGCGCAACGACTCTGTTGGACGAGCCGAAAAAGACACTGCGTTGATAGGGGTTGGACGAAAAGAGCAGGACACAACTCAATACCACATAGAGTATAAAAAACATCCATGCGTGGTGCTTGATAAGAAAATCTATAAGATTGCGCATCGAGGGGGTGAGTGTTTGTTTTATGGTCGAGTTTTACCGCAACGAGTTACACAGCTTCATTACGAAGCGTGTAACTCGAACAGTATTTCGGATTATCTTTATCGAATCAAGAAACTAAACTCGTCGATATTCTTCAATGCAACACCAGTACCTTTGGCAACAGCGTGCAAGGGGTCTTCAGCGATGTGGAAGGTAATACCAATCTTGTCGGTCAAACGCTTGTCAAGACCACGCAACAATGCACCACCACCGGCCAAATAAATACCATTGCGCACCAAATCGGCATACAACTCAGGAGGTGTTTGCTCCAACGCGCTGAGCACCGCAGCCTCAATCTTCGAGATTGACTTTTCGATACAGTGCGATACCTCTTGGTATGACACAGGTATCTCCATAGGCAACGCTGTCATCTGGTTGGGACCATGAACGATATAGTCCTCTGGAGGATCGGCCAATTCGGTAAGCGCCGAACCAACGTTAATCTTAATCAACTCGGCAGTGCGTTCACCAATGCGTACATTGTGCTGACGACGCATATACTCCTGAATATCGGCAGTGAGGTCGTCACCGGCAATACGGATAGACTTGTTCGACACGATACCGCCCAACGAGATTACGGCAATCTCGGTGCTACCACCACCTATATCGACAATCATGTTACCCTCGGGCGCTGTGACATCGATACCGATACCGATAGCTGCGGCCATAGGCTCATATATCATATACACATCACGTCCACCGGCATGCTCGGCCGAGTCGCGCACCGCACGTATTTCCACCTCGGTACTACCCGAAGGGATACATACTACCATACGCAACGAGGGAGTAAACCAACGACGTTGGGGGTTTACCATCTTCACCATACCGCGTATCATTTGCTCGGCTGCATAGAAGTCGGCAATAACGCCATCGCGCAAAGGACGGATGGTTGTGATATGGGGGGCTGTTTTCTCGTGCATTTGGCGAGCTTTCTCACCTACAGCAACGAGTTTCTCTGTCTTTTTCTCAAGCGCAACCACCGAAGGCTCGTCTACCACAATCTTATCATCATGAATGATAATGGTATTGGCCGTTCCGAGGTCGACAGCTATTTCTTGTGTTAATGAGAATAATCCCATCTTGCTTTTTTTTGAGGTTAATTTTCTTAATGTTTAAAGTGGCGTATGCCTGTCATTACCATAGCAACATTGTTGGCGTTGCAATAGTCGATAGTCTCTTGGTCACGCACCGATCCACCGGGTTGTATTACAGCATCGATACCTGCCTTATGCGCAATCTCGACACAGTCGGGGAAGGGGAAGAATGCATCGGATGCCATCACTGCACCGTGAAGGTCGAAGTTGAACGAGTGAGCCTTCTCGATAGCTTGACGCAAAGCATCAACGCGAGAAGTTTGGCCCACACCGCTTGCGCAAAGTTGACGATTCTTGGCAAGAACGATAGCATTTGACTTGCTGTGCTTCACAATCTTGTTGGCAAAGAGCAAGTCGGCTACACGGTCGGCATCAACAGCACGGTCGGTGGCTTGACGCAACTCGTCGGGTTGCTCGGTGTGCAAGTCACGATCTTGCACCAACACTCCGCCCAACAACGAGCGATATTGTTTGGTTGCAGTATTGGGTTGTTTTTGTACGAGGATAATGCGATTTTTCTTTTGTTTCAATACCTCCAATGCTTCGGGAGCATACTCGGGAGCGATAATCACCTCAAAGAAAATCTTGTTCACCTCCTCGGCAGTAGCCAAGTCGATAGGACGGTTGGCAATGAGCACTCCACCAAAGGCCGATACAGGATCGCACTCGAGTGCGGCAGTCCAAGCATCGAGTATTGTCTCGCGCGAAGCAATACCACAGGCATTATTGTGCTTAAGCACAGCAAATGTTGTTTCGTCAAACTCAGCTATCAACGATACTGCCGAGTCGATATCGAGCAAGTTGTTGTACGAAATTCCCTTACCATGAAGTTGCTCAAACATGGCATTAAAGTCGCCATAGAAAGCACCTTTTTGGTGGGGATTTTCACCATATCGCAAGGCTTTATTACCATTGACTGCAGCGCGGAAAGTAGAGCCTTCGCCAGCATCGAAGTAATTGAATATAGCGCTATCGTAACCCGACGATACGGCAAATGCCTCACGAGCCAACAAACGACGGTCTTCGAGAGTTGTTTTAGCACCGTTGCGCTTGAGTATATCGAGCAAGATGCCATATTGACCCTTCGATGCAACAATTGCCACATCATTGAAGTTCTTGGCAGCGGCACGTATAAGCGAGATACCGCCTATATCTATCTTTTCGATAATAGCAGCCTCATCAGCTCCCGACGCTACTGTTTGCTCAAAGGGATACAAATCGACAATTACCAAGTCGATTGAAGGAATTTCATACTCGGCAATTTGAGCAGCATCGGTCTCATTATCGCGACGATTAAGTATACCACCAAACACTTTGGGGTGCAAGGTCTTTACGCGACCACCCAATATCGAAGGATAACCGGTAAGGTCTTCCACCGCATTACAGGGAATACCCAACGACTCTATAAACGACTGCGTACCACCGGTAGAGAGGAACTCCACGCCATCGGCATGCAACATTTTGATAATATCATCAAGACCATCTTTATGAAAAACCGACACTAACGCGGTCTTTATTTTTTTCTCAGTTGTCATTGCTTAATAATTTCGTTATGTGTCGGCAAAAATAGTAATTTTTATTAGCTTTTACACAATAATAATAGAAGAATTTTTCAACAATTTATCAAATAGAAAAACCTGCTGAATATCAAGCAAGTGCACAACATAAACAACACAAAAGTACAAAATCGCAATATTTTCACCGCAACTAATCATTTATTGGTAACACAGAGCCTCAAAATCACTACATCAAGCTATTGCACACATGACTTACACACAGCTATCTTTGCAATGTGATAATTGATAAGATTATTCTCTCGATTATCCCGGTTTGTAGCAGCACACGCGCGATGCGAAAATGAGCGGACCGCAACTCAACACAGTTGAAATATTAGGTTATATGATTGTAAAAAACATCGGCTTTATATGTAGAAATTAAGACATATAAAGTCGGTGTTTTTTTTATCAAGCGCATGGAACAAATCGTGCCACAAATGTGTTTATTTTATAGAACAATCAACTATAACAAAACACACTTTTTTCATCATGCACTACAAACACGAACACGCCAATCTCAACGAAGCATTCGAAGGCATTACCCAACAGTTATTCAAGCACATAGCATCTACCCGATTTATCACTCGCGAGCAATTGATAAGCACATCACTCATCAGCCCGGAAGTAATTATCGAGAGTAAGCTCTACCGTCCCAAAAAGAAATTTTCTTTAGCCATTCCGGGAGGAAAAATAGGTCGAAATTGTTAGATTATTGGCAACAAAA
>JAGBHF010000022.1 GCA_017935645.1 Bacteroidaceae bacterium
CTGCATTGTGTGCCAATATGACCAACTTGAAGTCGGTAACAATACCTGCCACCGTGCAAACGATAGGTAGCTCGGCATTTTCTTACTGTACGGCTCTTGAAGAGGTGAATATGTTGGCCAATCTTTATGTCATTGGCGATTATGCCTTTGCCGACTGTGTTGCGCTCAAGGCCATAGAGCTTGGCTCGAACCTTACAACAATAGGTATGGGCGCATTCTTGAATTGTACATCGCTTACCTCTGTTGCCATCCCCGAATACTTGACCTTGATAGGTGCAAGTGCCTTCCAAGATTGTACCAACCTCACATCGATAGAGTGGAATGCTATCAATTGTAGCACTTATGTCGACGAGAATGGCAATTTTTATATGCCCTTTGGAGTTACAACCAATGAGGGCTCTAAGGTAGACCGATTTGTCTTTGGTGCCAAGGTGGAGAGCATCCCTGCAGCTTTGTGCTATGGAATGAAAAATCTTACTTCGGTAGAGCTTCCCGAGTCTTTGAAGTCGATAAATGAACATGCATTCAGTACTACAGGCGTGCAATCGGTGGTTGTGCCCAATAATGTCACCAAGTTGGGTGTGTCGGCCTTCTGGGGATGTGATGCGTTGAAGCAGATAACCATAGGTGAGCGCGTGGCCGAGATAGGCGACTATGCCTTCTCGCGTTGCACAAGCCTGGAGTCGATTGTTCTTCCCAATAGCGTAGAGTCGTTGGGCGATGAGGCCTTTTGGGGCTGTACAGGCTTGAAGTCGGCCGTTATAGGCAACGGTGTAACTCGCTTGGGCAACTACACATTCTCTCGTTGCGAGAGCCTTGTTTCGGTTACACTGAGCGAAAATCTTGCCGTAATGTGCGATGAGGTATTTTGGAGCTGTTCGAGTCTGCCCTCAATAACCCTGCCCGCAACATTGCAAGAGATGGGTAATTGGTGCTTTGAAAACTGCTCATCATTGCGCGATGTCTATACCCACGCTCTTGTACCTCCCACCATAAGCGAGAGTACCTTTACCAATGCTGTTGCAAGTGTTGCAACATTGCACACTCCCAAGGATTACGCCGATGTATATGCCAAGGCGCCCTATTGGAAAGATTTCTATTCGATTGTAGGCGATATCTCGGGCATTGAAAATGTTGTGAACGATAGTTGGCATGTAATTGTAGAGAATGGTTCAGTAACCATAAATGGTGTAGAAGACAATGCCGTTGTTACCATATACACCATAGGTGGTGTGTTGCAGCAACGTACCAATGTCGAGGACCTACCGACTGTGGTACTTTCGCCGGGAGTATATCTTGTGCAAGTAAATGGCACAACTCGCAAGGTTGTTTTGTAGAATAAAACTATATAAGGATGAGGAGGTGTCTCAAGCCGAGAGATACCTCCTCGTTCTTTATGATATACAGGTAATTAACCGCAAATTCTGTAGATAATAAACAGCCGGAGTATAATAACAACGCCACTCGCGAAAAGCGGGTGGCGTTGTTGTATGTATGATAAAAGGTTGTTATGCTACAACCATTTCGTGCATTTTGTCGAGGGCGTCTTTGAGTTTCGATGCGTCTTTACCACCGGCTTGTGCGAAGTAGGGTTGACCACCGCCACCGCCTTGGATGAGACGAGCCGATTCGCGCACGATTTGCGATGCGTTCTTGCCTCCGGCTACAAGGTCGTCGCTGAGCATTACGGTGAGCAAGGGTTTGTTCTCACCCTCTTTGTATGTAGCAGCAATGAATGCCATGCGCTCGGTAATCTCGCCACGCAACATGAAGGCAATATCCTTGGCTACCTCGGGCAACATGGGGCCTGTGTAGGCAATAACCTTGATATCGTTCTCGATAGTGGCATTTTTGACCAAATTTTCCTTAACGGTGAGTGTGCGCTCCTTGGTGAACATGTCGACTTGTTGACGCAACTCGCTGCTCTCGTTGAGAGACTTTTCGATGGTTTGGATGATGTTGGCAGCGTTGTTGAACAACGAGCGTATTTGTTTTACTGTACCATCCATTTCGTTCATCATCTCCTCGACCTTGCTACCTGTAATGGCCTCGATGCGGCGAATACCGGCTGCAATAGAGCTTTCGCTGATGATGCGTATCATACCTATATTACCGGTGTTGGCAACGTGAGTACCACCACACAACTCAACCGATGAGCCGAAGCGTACTACACGTACTTCGTCGCCATACTTCTCGCCGAAGAGAGCCATAGCACCCATGGCGCGAGCCTCGGCAATAGGCATGTTGCGGTGCTCGTCGAGAGGCATTGCCATGCGCACCTTGGCGTTGGCTATGCGCTCAACTTGACGCAACTCCTCGTCGGTAACCTTTTGGAAGTGAGAGAAGTCAAATCGCAATGAGTCGGGCGATACGTATGATCCCTTTTGCTCAACGTGTGAGCCGAGTACTTCGCGCAAAGCCTCGTGCAACAAGTGTGTGGCCGAGTGGTTGCATGAAGTAGCCAAGCGAGCCTCTTTGTTGATGGCGGCGCGGAAGGTGGCTGTAACATCTTGGGGCAACTTCTTGCTGATGTGGATAGCCAAGTTGTTCTCACGCTTGGTATTCTCGATAGTGATTACCTCCTCGCCATTGGTGAGTGTACCACAATCGCCTACCTGTCCACCCATTTCGGCATAGAAGGGTGTGCGGTCGAGAACTATTTGGTAGAATTCTTGATTTTTTTGTTTTACCTTGCGGTAGCGCAAGATTTCGGCATCACATTCGGTGAAGTCGTAGCCTACAAACTCGGGCTCGCCTTCGCGCAATGTTACCCAGTCGCCGGCCTCGATGGCAGCAGCATTGCGGGCGCGGTCTTTTTGTTGTTGCATCTCGGCGTTAAACTCCTCGATGTTGACGCTCATGTCGTGCTCCTTGAGGATGAGTTCGGTGAGGTCGAGAGGGAAGCCGTAGGTGTCGTAGAGGGTAAAGGCATCCTTACCGTTGATGACACTCTTGCCGGCGGCACGAGTATCGGCCATAACCTTGTCGAGCAGACGGATACCTGTCTCGAGTGTGCGCAAGAAGGCGTCTTCCTCTTCCTTGATAACCTTGGCAACGAGGTCGCGTTGAGCGGGTAATTCGGGGTAAGCATCACCCATGGTGTCGATGAGGATATCGATGAGGCGATACATGAATGCTTGTCGTTGGCCCAAGAATGTGTAACCGTAGCGAACGGCACGACGCAAGATGCGACGTATAACGTAACCGGCCTTAGCATTAGAGGGGAGCTGACCATCGGTAATAGAGAATGCAATGGTGCGGATGTGGTCGGCAATAACACGCATGGCCACGTCGTCTTGTGCGTTGTCACCATACTTCTTGCCACACATCTCGCCGATAACACGGATGATGGGCTGGAATACATCGGTGTCGTAGTTTGATGTCTTGCCTTGCAAAGCCATGCAAAGACGCTCAAAGCCCATACCGGTGTCGATAACCTTGGCGGGAAGACCTTCCAATGAGCCATCGGCCTTGCGGTTGTATTGCATAAACACGAGGTTCCATATCTCTATCACTTGGGGGTTGCTTTGGTTGACAAGTTCACGACCGTCTACAGCAGCTCGTTCTTCATCGCTACGCAAGTCGATGTGAATCTCCGAACAGGGGCCACAAGGACCTGTGTCGCCCATTTCCCAGAAGTTGTCTTTGCGATTGCCGTTGATGATGTGGTCGGCGGGAAGGTGTTTCTCCCAATATCCGGCAGCTTCATTATCGCGCTCAAGACCTTCGGGCTCATAGCCTTCGAATACGGTGGCATATATGCGGTTGGGGTCGAGTTTAAGTACGTCGATCAAATACTCCCAAGCCCAGTCGATAGCCTCTTTCTTGAAGTAGTCGCCAAACGACCAGTTGCCCAACATCTCGAACATGGTGTGGTGGTATGTATCGTGTCCAACCTCCTCCAAGTCGTTGTGCTTACCACTTACACGCAAGCACTTTTGCGAGTCGGCTACACGGGGATACTTGATGGGTACGTTACCCAAAATGATGTCTTTGAATTGGTTCATACCGGCATTGGTAAACATCAACGTGGGGTCGTCTTTGATAACCATAGGAGCCGACGGAACGATTTGGTGCTCTTTTGAGCGGAAAAAGTCCTTAAAGGATTCTCTGATTTCTTTTGCTGTAAGCATATTTTAGTTCAATTTATTGTTTTATTATTCTCTTTTTTACCTATTGTAAACACTAATTATCGTGCGATACAATTAATATTCCTGAAAACAGTTTGCAAAAATAACCCAAAATATTAATTTTGCACCTATATACCGGTAAAAAAGTATTGCCAAAGAGGCGTTTTTTTTATTTTTATATGTGCAATACTTGTCGAAATTGTAGCAAATAATGAGTAAGAAACAGTATTATATATTTAATAATGAGACTAATACGTATGAACCTGTTAAGGGCTCACGTCGTAGCTGGCCTCTAATTATGTGGGTACTGTTCAGTAGCTTTATTTTGGGAGCACTTCTTATCACGGTGGTATATTTCTTTTTCGGTTCGCCTCATGATGAGTATTTACGACTCGAAAACGAGCAGTTGCAAGCCAAGTATAACATCCTATCGCGCAAGGTCGATGATGCCCTTGTGGTGCTTGAAGATATAGAGCAACGCGATGACAATCTGTATCGTGTTGTGATGCAAGCCGACCCTATAGGTCGCAAGGTGCGTGATGCAGGTGTTGACAATGCAGCCCGCTATGCCGAGTTGATGAATATGTCGAACGGTCGATTGGTGGCAACTGTGACTCGTCAAGTAGATAAGCTGTCGCGTAACCTGTATGTGCAAGATCACTCATTCAACGAGTTGGTCGACCTTGCACATCAACAAGAAGAGCGCCTCAAGCACGTACCTGCCATACAGCCTGTTAGGGAAAAAGATGTGAAGCGAATAGCCTCGATGTTCGGATGGCGTATCGACCCCATCAGTGGTCGTCGCACCTATCACGATGGTATAGACCTTAGTGCCAATAGAGGTGTACCCGTGTATGCCTCAGGAAATGCCGTAGTGACGTTTACCGGCTGGAAACAGGGATACGGACGTGTTGTAGAGTTGGATCACGGGTTTGGATATGTTACCCTGTATGCCCACTTGCACAAGATAGATGTGAAGAAAGGGCAGAATGTAATACGCGGACAACAGATAGGTCAGGTGGGAAGTACGGGCAAGAGTACCGGAGCCCACTTGCACTACGAGATAATCTATCGCGGGCATAACATTGACCCAATTAACTACTTCTTCCTTGACCTCACCCCCGAGGAGTATGACCGCATGATACAGGAAGTTGCCAATCAAGAATAAGTGAGAGAATGAGTGAGAAAAGTGTACCTGCCAAGAAGATGTACTATTCGATAAGTGAAGTATCGGATATGCTGGGAGTACCGGCCTCGACCCTGCGATATTGGGAGAAAGAGTTGCCTACCGTGAGTCCGCGCAAGAGCCAAGGTGGCACACGCAAATACTCGGCCACCGATATTGAGGAGCTCCGCTTGGTGTATCGTTTAGTAAAAGATGAAGGTCACACCATTGATGGTGTAAAACGCCTGTTGCGCCGTCGTCGTGGCACAGAGGTGAGCAAGCAAGAGGTGATACATCGCCTCGAAGAGATACGCGGTGAGTTGTTGGGTATGATTGATGAACTCGACCGTGTAATTACCACGCGATAAGCCCTTGTTATTTCGATAGTTGCTTGATGAGGTCGGCAACTACGAATGTACTACCTCCTACAAAAATCAAGTCATCTTCGCAAGCATCGCTTTGAGCCGCGGCATAGGCTGTGGCTACAGTGTCGTAGCAGTTGCCTTGCAATCCATATTTTGTGGCAATCGTGGCAACCTCTTGAGCCGATAGCGCACGGGCTACCGATGCTTGTGTAAAGTAATATTGAGCCTTGCGAGGCAATAGAGAGAGTACGCCCGAAATATCTTTGTCATTGACCATGCCCAGCACTATGCGCAAGTTGCGACAAGGTGTGTCGGCCAACTGTTGGGCGATGTATTGCATGCCGCCGATGTTGTGACCGGTGTCGCAGATGGTGAGAGGTGCATCGGCAATCTTTTGCCAGCGACCTTGCAAGCCAGTGAGGGTTGTAACGTGTGCAAAACCCTCACGAATAGCCTCGTCGGGTATGTTGTAACCTCTGTTTCGTAGTTCGGCAACGGCAGTGAGGATGGTTGCTGCATTCTTCTCTTGACACAATCCGCCCAGCTCACCCCATACGTCACCGGCAAGGGTGTCGGTGTAAAGCCAACCACCACGAGTAGGCGTGGCACTTGTCATGCAGTGGCTATCTTGGGCAAAGAAGATAGGAGCACCCACCTCGTCGGCTCGTTGTTGGAAGACGGCGCGTACCTCGCCTTCGGCTTCACCGATAACAGCCGGAACAGCAGGCTTGATGATACCGGCCTTTTCGCATGCAATAGTGGGGTGGTCGTGTCCCAAGAGTGCCACGTGGTCGAGGCTGATATTGGTAATGATGCTCATATCGGGGGTGATGACATTGGTGGTATCCAGTCGACCACCCAAGCCCACCTCGATAATGGCCACATCGACCTTTTGCGAGGCAAAATAGCTGAATGCCAAGAAGGTTGTAAGCTCGAAGAAAGAGGGGCGGAAAGCAAAGGCCTCGTCGCTGTGTTGGGTGAGAAAACGCTCTACTTCTTCACGTGGAATCATCTCGCCGTTGATGCGTATGCGCTCGCGAAAGTCGGCCAAGTGGGGCGAGGTGTAGAGTCCCACACGATAGTTGCTCTTTTGTAGGATGGCAGCCAAGGTGTGTGAGGTAGAGCCTTTGCCATTGGTACCACCTACGTGTATGGTGCGGAACGAGCGGTGCGGATGACCAAAGTGTGCATCCAATGCTTCGGCATTTTCCAATCCCGGTTTGTAAGCTCCTGCACCTACTTGTTGAAAGGCAGGAAAACGATTATATAACTCTTCGATAAGTGCTTCGTAACTCTTCATATCAATAGATTATGTATCCGGCAATGCCGGCAAGTAAAATGACAAAAATGGGGTGTAACTTGATGTAATAGGTAAGGATGAAGGATACCACCGCAATGGCAATGCTAAAGGTGGTGTCGGTGAAGTTTTCCTTGTTCATCAGTAGCAAAGCCGCCGATGCTATCAGTCCTACAGCTACAGGTCGCAGTCCCTTGAATATACTCTTTATAATGGGGTTTTCTTTGTTTTTCAATATCAATCGGCTCACTAACAGCACCAACAGGAACGACGGCAAACACACCGCAAATGTAGCAACAATCGACCCCCACACACTACCCGTAACGGTGTAGCCTATGTATGTGGCACTATTGATACCTATAGGGCCGGGTGTCATTTGCGATATGGCAACGATGTCGGTAAATTGAGCCTGTGTGAGCCAAGGCTCGGTACAGCCCCAATGCACGATGTCGACCGTCTCGTGCTGTATAAGCGAGAGCATGGCATATCCACCGCCAAATCCAAAGAGGCCTATCTTGAGGTAGGTGAGAAAGAGCGATACATATACCATCATTGTTCGCCTCCTTTCTTGTGAGCATGTTTATTGGATATGATGTAGTAGAGATAGCCACCCAAAGCACCCAGCATGATGCACAATATGGGCGAAATACCGCCATAACATATGGCAAGCGCTACTGCAATGGGGATGATAACGGTGTAACGATTGATGCGGGCACTCTTGGCAGTGGTGAGTACCGGCACGACAATCAGCGCAACAACTGCAGGGCGAATACCCTTGAAGATACTCACTACCGTGGGATTGTTGTATATGCGTGCAAAGAAGATGGCTATGAGCAGTATCATGACAAACGAGGGTAGGATAGTACCCAATGCCGCAGCCAAACTGCCTTTGACACCGCGCAACTTATTACCTACCAGCACAGCCACATTAACAGCCAGAATACCCGGCAGTGACTGCGTGATAGCAAGCTGGTCGAGAAACTCTTCCCGACTAATCCATTTGTGACGATCGACCACTTCACGCTCGATGATAGGTATCATAGCCCATCCGCCACCAAAGGTGAATGCTCCAATCTTCAAAAATGTTGTGAAAAGTTGCAGATATAGGTTTTTCATAACGTCTTATCTTACAATCCGTGCGCAAAGGTAAGAAAATTTATATTACCTTTGCATCCAAATTTTCCGAGGATATAGTTTTATGTTTACAGCAAGCGCCAAGAAAAAAGAGAATATCGCCGAGTATCTGCTCTATATGTGGCAGATAGAGGATATAATACGAGCCTATAAGCTCGACCTTGAACGCATACGCACCGAGATAGTCGATGCCTATACAGGCCTGAGCGATGAGCAACGTACAGCCCTATATGAGTGGTACGAAAGCCTCATAGACATGATGCGCAGTGAAGGTGTAACCGAGCATGGACACTTGCAACTCAACACAAACGTTATCATCGACCTCACCGACTTGCACTTGCGCTTGCTCAAGTCGCCTCGTGAGCCTTTCTATACAGCCGCGTTCTACAAGGCATTGCCCTATATCGTAGAGTTGCGAGCCAAGTCGCAAGGTGCTCAAGTAGGCGAGATAGAGACATGCTTCAATGCGCTGTATGGCATATTGATGTTGCGCTTGCAACAGCGTGAGGTGAGTACCGACACCTTGAAGGCGATGAAGGATATCACAGCCTTCATTACAACATTGGCAGAGAAATATCGCCTCGATAAAGCAGGTGAATTGGAATTGTAATAACACATCTATTTACGACACATACAAATTATGAGTACACTTACCGACGAAATCGCAAAAAGACGTACGTTTGCTATTATCAGTCACCCCGATGCCGGTAAAACCACCCTTACCGAGAAGCTGTTGCTTTTTGGTGGTGCTATCCACATTGCCGGTGCCGTAAAGTCCAATAAGATAAAGAAAACTGCCACCAGCGACTGGATGGAGATAGAAAAGCAACGTGGTATATCGGTTGCAACATCGGTCATGGGATTTAACTATGGCGACTACAAAATAAATATTCTTGATACCCCCGGTCACCAAGACTTTGCCGAGGATACCTATCGCACACTTACTGCCGTTGACAGTGTTATTATCGTGGTCGACGTGGCAAAGGGTGTGGAGCAACAGACACGCAAGCTCATGGAGGTGTGTCGCATGCGCAATACACCTGTTATTGTGTTTGTCAACAAGCTCGACCGCGAGGGTCGTGATGCCTTTGACATCCTCGACGAGTTGGAGAGCGAATTGAAAATATCGGTGCGACCGCTTTCGTGGCCTATAGGAATAGGCGAGACATTTAAGGGCGTGTATAACATGTATGAGAAAAATCTCAATCTCTTCACTCCCAACAAGCAAGTAGTTACCGAGCGTATCGAGTTGAGCGATGTGAACAGCAGTGAGCTTGACAGTTATATAGGTGCTCGTGAAGCCGACAAGTTGCGTACCGACTTGGAACTGCTCGACGGTGTATATCCCGAGTTTGAGGTCGAGGAGTATCTTTCGGGTCAATTAGCACCCGTATTCTTCGGCTCGGCACTCAATATGTTTGGTGTCAAGGAGTTGCTCGATTGCTTTGTGAAGATAGCACCTACGCCCAAGTCGATACAAGCCATTGAGCGTGAGGTAAAACCCGAAGAGGATAAGTTTACCGGATTTGTATTTAAGATACACGCCAACATGGACCCCAACCACCGCAGTTGTATTGCCTTTGTGAAGATATGTTCGGGTAAGTTTGAGCGTAATGCCAACTACAAGCATGTGCGCAGTGGCAAGATGATGCGCTTCAGTAGCCCTACAGCCTTTATGGCACAGAAAAAATCGGTGGTGGACGAAGCTTTCCCCGGCGATATTATAGGCTTGCCCGATACCGGAAGTTTCAAGATAGGCGATACCCTTACCGAGGGTGAGGATTTGCACTTCAAAGGGTTGCCCTCGTTCTCGCCCGAGATGTTTAAGTATATCGAGAACAACGACCCTATGAAGGCCAAGCAGTTGCAACGAGGTATCGATCAACTTATGGATGAGGGTGTGGCACAGTTGTTTACCAACCAATTCAATGGTCGCAAGATAATAGGTACTGTAGGTCAGTTGCAGTTTGAGGTAATCGAATATCGCCTCTTGCATGAGTATGGTGCGCAATGTCGTTGGGAGCCATTGAGCATGTACAAGGCTTGTTGGATAGAGAGCGATGATGCCGAAGCACTTGAGAACTTCAAGCGTCGCAAGGCTCAATACATGTGTGTCGATAAGTCGGGTCGCGATGTGTTTATGGCCGATAGCGGATATGTGCTACAAATGGCACAAACCGACTTCCCCAAGATACGTTTCCACTTCACCAGCGAGTTCTAAAACAACACCATCCTTTATGGTGCAAAGGTTTAAAAGAGATATGGATAAATATAATGTTATTCGTATCTCTTTTACTTAATAACTCTCTTATAAATATAAGTCAGGTAATCGTTTGTGTTAGTTTTCCACTCATCACTCTTGAACTCAGCAACCTTCTCGAAGCCGTGATGGGCGTAGTAGCCGTGATTACACGATGAGTCGGTCCAAAGGTAGAGACTCTCGTAACCCTCGCTTTTTGCTAACGCCACAACCTTCGCAAGCAGTTGCTTTCCGCAACCTTGCACTGCCGAGATAAAGAACGACAAATACAAATCCTTATCTGCCTGCATATGGCGATAGACCTTTGGCGAGGTCTTGCCAAAGTAGTCACGCAGTGCCAACGCCTCCTCACGCTGCTGCTCGTTGAACGATGGCATCACGCCGTCCAGCCACTCGTTGTAACCATTATCCTGCTCGATATTGCCCGCAAGGATGCAGCCCACCATCTTGCCCTCGTCGGTAATCTTGAAGGCGAATGGCGCACCATACCACCCATAGCGAATGATATACTCGCACATCAGCACTCCGAACTCCTCGCCTTGACCGTTTGCTGCGTGTCCCTCGCCCCACACGGGATAGGCAATCTGTGCCGCCTCACGAATATCCTCTTCGGTAAATGTTTCTATCTTCATTGTCAATCGGTTTTTTCGGGTGCAAAGTTACACTATATAGAGGTTGCGATATATATACAAATCACTCCCAGTAGGGTACTTTTCGATACTACATATAAAGAATAACGGATATTTAGCCTATCTTTGTAGCACAAATCAAGAATATGGATAGATTGCAGATTGGAATCGTTGCTGAGGGGGGCAGAACGGGACAGACCGACTTTAAGGCATACGGCAACAACCGCATAGGAATAAGCGGTTGTATGGTATTGCTTGTCGATAGTGGGTGCGCTATCGTATCGGTGGGCTTCAAGCGTAGGGCCCTTCGTCGAGGAATGTTGGCGGTGCTGTTCTATGATGACACATTTTGGATAGAAAGAAGCAGCAGCACTTTTTGTTGCCGATATGTGGCTCTTGCCGATGACAATGTGCAGGAGGCAATATATAAACTCACATCGCCATACTTTTGGGACTCGTTGTCGGAAAATCCTCTCTTCCTATTAAATAATAGACAACTGCAATTATTGAATGATTGGTATGAGCAAATGGTGTGGATATGCCACAATTCTGTAGGCGAATACACCAACCAACTGCTCCGTAACAATATATATAACCTCTTTATGGCGATTGACGGCGAGATGACACAAAGGGGAATGGTCGGAAAAAAGCCCATCAGCCGAAGCAGAAAACTGATTATCAAGTTCCTTAAACTTATCACATTGTATTGCCGTAAAACCCGTGAGGTCTCTTTTTACGCTGAACAACTATGTATTACGACAACCTATCTCTATAAGCTAACGCATAAACGCTGGAATATCTCTCCAAAGGAGTTGATAGATAAGCAGACTATTTGCGAGATAAAGAGTTTGCTATCCAATACGGATATGTCAATAAAGGAGATAGCCACTGCACTCCATTTTGAAGATACGCCCTATATGTGCCGCTATTTCCGACAACGCACAGGATTATCTCCTATGGAATATAGGAATGATATTAAAAATCAATAATCGTAATAATAAGCACTCTGCGGACAAATTGTTTGTAATTGATTCGGACTACACTTTGTTGTCTAAAACTCTGCTTGGCACACGATCTTGATATATTCGTTAGTTGTGGGGTGGGTGAACTCTAAGGTCTCGGCGTGAAGCATAAGGCGTTCGGCTTTCTTGCCATAGATTTCGTCACCAACTATAGGTGTGCCAAGACCCTCGGTGTGGGCAGCGTGGACACGTAGCTGATGCGTACGGCCTGTAATGGGGTAGAAGCGTATGCGTGTGCGACCTTCGGTGTAGCCCTCAACCTCAAACCGGGTGTGTGCCGCACGGCCATCGGCAGCGACCATCTGTCGTGGGCGGTTGTCATAGTCGAGCTTTAGAGGGAGATGTATCTCGCCGCTCTTTGTCAAGACAATACCATCGAGCAGAGCCACATAGCTCTTTTTTACGGTACGTGCGATAAACTGCTTTTGCAGAGCCTCGTGCGCAGCCTTATTTTTGGCGATAACAAGTATTCCCGATGTCGACTGGTCGAGGCGATGCACAATCATTGCCTCGGTATATCGCTCCAAGGCCCACTCCTCGGCTGAGCGAACGTCAACCTTGCCACGCACCGAGAGCATACCGCTCGGCTTGTCGATAACTACTATCGACTCATCCTCCCACAGAATTTTGGGCTCAGGAGTAACAATATCCAACAATGGGTTGGGCTCTACGTCGAGCCCCTGTAGCATGTGTTCTAATATGGGCTTGCACTTGCTGTTACAAGCAGGGTAGAATGTCCCATGCCGGCGCACCTCGCCTTTGGGAGAGTTGCCCCACCAGAATTCGGCCATAGCTACAGGACGCATGCCCTGTTTGAAGGCATATTGCAGAAGCTTGGGCGCTGCACACTCACCGGCACCTGACGGAGGTATCTGCTGTGCGGTGGATGCAAATATCGAGCATAGGTCGCGCTCTTCGCCACGTATGTTGAGCATGCGGAACTCTTCGAAAAGGCGTATCTGCAACTCTGCCGAGCGGTGCTGACGTTCAAGTTTTAGTTCCTCAATTCTCTTTAAAAGGTTGTTAACCTTGAGCGTAGCATTTTCTAATCGTTCTTTGATAGCTCGCTTTCGGCGTGTAGCCTCGGCCTTCTCGTGTTGCGATTGTAGTATCAGTTCTTGCTCGTTGTAGAGACCCTCGCTGCGAAGTCTGTTGCGATGTGCCTTACCCTCGGCAAGGTGCATCTTTATTGTTTCGAGTTCAACTTCACATGCTCGTTTGGTCAACTCAAGCTCTTTGTTGGCTGCTCGAAACTCCTCGTTGCTCTCAAGCTCTTTTATTTGCTTGTTGATAGCCGAGATGTTTGCCTCCTCGCGTTTGAAGAAGTCGCCGGGGCGTAGCATATCGTATACAGCCGGAACGAAGTATTGGTGGTCGTTTCGGCTTGCAAGTTGTCCGGAGTAGGCAGCAAGGAAGCCAATTTCGCCCTCTGTTTCCACGACTAATACGCCAAACATTTTGCCCTTGTCAAGTTCCTCTTTCCACTCTTGACGTGTAGCAATGTAGCATTGTACCTCCTCGGCAGCACGCACTGCTAAGGGGTGTGGCGTGTAGTGGTGTGGGTAGGTAAATTGCTTGGGTAGCTCAATGTCCCGAATGTCGGATGTGAAGCGGTGTAGCATACCTATATTATTGTAGTGCAAAGTTAACGCTTGCGGTCAACTCCCTAATAAGAAACATGAAAACGCCGTCGTTCCTGACTAATTAAGTATAATGTGTGAGCTTTACTTCATGAATACAAAATATACTGCACCGATGAGGCAGAGGAATGCAGCAATGTGGTTCCATTGGAATGTTTCGCCCTTGAACATGAGCGTTGAGAAGATGGTAAATACTACCAATGTTATAACCTCTTGGATAATCTTGAGCTGCATGAGTGAGAATGGGCCACCGTTTTCGCGAAATCCTATACGGTTGGCCGGTACTTGAAAGCAGTATTCAAACAAGGCAATACCCCATGACAAGAGAATGACACCATATAGAGGCCAATTGCTTGTAATGCGGGCATCCTGCAACTTGAGGTGTCCATACCAAGCAAAGGTCATGAATATGTTTGATACGATGAGTAATACGATTGTTATAATTGCGCGCATGATTGAGTGTTTTTTTTGAGGTGAATTTTGTGAGAGCGCAAAATTACAAATAATTTGTGATGTTGTGTAACCAAGTGCTAAAAAATAATACCGACCGATACTCGCGTACCAGTCGGCAGAACATATAACAAGTATGATGAAAAGGTTCTTCTGTGTGCAAATATAGTATAAAATTTACAATTGCCAAACTTTTTTATGATTATTTTTTTAGTTTATTCGATTTTTATTGTGTATAATGAATGTTTATACACAAATAATCATATTAAAGAGATGTTAATAGGTATTGTTGTATGTAAAATATGTAGTACATTTGTGGCATGTATTCGAAAGATGAAGTAAGAGATTTGAAAAAACGCTTTTGGGATGGGCTGAGTGTTTATGCCGAGAACTATCCTGAGTTACGCAATCGTCGTCACAAATTTATGTTGCACAATACCCGTCTGAAGGGTGTTGCCATGAAGTTCGATGCTACTCGTGATGGCGCGTATGTAATATTGGAGATAGACCACCGCAGTGAGGAGCAACAAGAGAAGCTCTATAATCATTTTCTTGAAAATCGTGAGCTACTTGAGATGGCTTTCGATGAGCCGCTTGTGTGGGACACTCATTATGTAAAGGAGTGTGGTAAGCAGGTCATACGCATATATTGTATGCAACCCGGGTTGGATATACACCGTCAGGAACAATGGAACGACTTCTATGCATTTCTTGTAGCCAATATGATACGCCTTGAGAAGGGATTTGTGCAGGTGAAGGCTATATGGGATATGTGGGAAGGATAGTATAGTGGCACGCTTGTGTTGCCGATTGTGCGATTTGTTATGATTTGTTACTGCAGCCTATTAAAAAATAGTACTTTTCTCTTTGTTTCGCGTGCTATTTTTACTAACTTCGCAACTTAATATTTTCTAAAACATATAAGACCTATCTATTATGACAGAGGTTGAAAAGATTGATAACAACAAAGAAGAAGGCCGTAGCCTTAACTTCATAGAAGAGATTGTAAAGAACGACCTTGAGGCCGGTAAGAATGGTGGACGATTGAATACTCGATTTCCACCCGAGCCCAATGGTTACTTGCACATAGGACATGCCAAGGCCATCTGCATGGACTTTGGTATTGCCGAGCGTTATGGAGGTACATGCAACCTTCGTTTCGATGATACCAACCCCGTAAAGGAGGATGTAGAGTATGTTGATGCCATTATGGAGGACATTCACTGGTTGGGTTTTGACTGGGGTGATCGTTTATATTACGCATCGGACTATTTTCCTCAATTGTTCGACTTGGCTATCCGTCTTATCAAGGAGGGAAAAGCCTACGTTGAGGAGCAAACCTCGGAGGAGATTGCTGCACAAAAGGGTACACCTACAACTCCCGGACAGGAGAGTCCTTTCCGCAACCGTCCTGTTGAGGAGAGTCTCGACCTCTTTATGCGCATGAACGCCGGTGAGTTTGAGGAAGGTACACTCACGCTTCGTGCCAAGATAGATATGGCTTCGCCCAATATGCACTTCCGCGATCCTATCATGTATCGTATTCTTAAGCACCCTCACCACCGCACAGGCAGTACTTGGAACGTATATCCTATGTACGACTTTGCTCATGGTCAGAGTGACTACTTTGAGGGTGTAACACACTCACTCTGTACACTCGAGTTTGTGCCTCACCGTCCGCTCTATGACCTCTTCGTCGACTGGGTGAAGGGTGGAGAAGACCTTGATGACAATCGTCCCCGACAATATGAGTTTAACAAGCTCAA
>JAGBHF010000023.1 GCA_017935645.1 Bacteroidaceae bacterium
ACCCCCGTATGCCCACTCTTTGTGGTTTCCGTCGTCGTGGTTACTCACCCGAGTCTATTCGCAAGTTTGTCGATAAGATTGGTTACACCACTTACGAGGCAGTCAATGACTTTGCATTGCTCGAGAGCGTAGTACGTGAGGACTTGAATGCCCGTGCTACTCGTGTGTCGGCTGTAATAGACCCTGTTAAACTCATTATTACCAACTATCCCGAAGACAAAGTCGAGGTGTTGGAGAGTGTAAACAATCCTGAAGATCCCGAAGCCGGTAAACACACCATCGAGTTCAGCCGTGATCTGTGGATGGAGCGTGAAGACTTCTTGGAAGATGCTCCCAAGAAATATTTCCGCATGACTCCCGGACAAGAGGTGCGCTTGATGAATGCCTATATCGTGAAGTGTACAGGTTGCAAGAAAGACGAGAATGGCAATATTGTAGAAGTATATGCCGAGTATGATCCCGAAACACGTAGCGGTATGCCCGGAGCCAACCGCAAGGTGAAGGGTACGCTTCACTGGGTAAGTTGTGCACATTGCCTCAAGGCCGAGGTGCGCCTGTACGACCGCTTGTGGAAGGTGGAAAATCCTCGCTTGGAGATACAAAACATCCGCGATGAGAAGGGTTGCGATGCACTCGAAGCTATGCGTGAAGTAATCAATCACGACTCGTTGAAGGTGCTTACCGAATGTTATGTGGAGAATTACCTTGCCAATGCTCGTCCGCTCGACCACTTGCAATTCCGTCGCATCGGTTACTTCAACGTCGATAAGGATTCTACTCCCGACAAGTTGATTTTCAACCGTACTGTACTGCTCAAAGATAGCTGGGAAAAGGCTAAAACAAAATAATCCTTATATCGCAAAATAGTAGGGGTGCACTTCTGTCGCAGAAGCGCACCCTTGCACATTAAAGTAGTTGTACTGACGAATGAAAGAATCGGATATACGCAAATTGCGCGAACGCTATGAGAAACACCTCGAAGAGGGTACTCATGGCTATTTTGAGCCCGACGAGTTGGATATGATTGCCGAGTCGTACGAGCAAGAAATGGCGTATCGCAAGGCATTGCAGGCCGTGTTGCATGGTCTTGAACTCTATCCGTCGAACGAGGTGCTCTTGTTGCACAAGGCTCAATGTTTGTTGTCGCTGGGGCGTATCGAAGATGCGGGTAAGGTACTGTCATGTATTACCGAACGTAATATCGAGTACCGTTTTACGAGTGCTGAGTGTGCCTTGATGCGTGAGGATTATGAGACGGCAATTGCCGATTTTAACAATATTGTTTGTGACACCGATTGTACGATTGAAGATTGTATCGAC
This sequence comes from Bacteroidaceae bacterium, assembly GCA_017935645.1. Taxonomy (GTDB): domain Bacteria; phylum Bacteroidota; class Bacteroidia; order Bacteroidales; family Barnesiellaceae_A; genus Barnesiella_A. The sequence continues at coordinate 1,321 of JAGBHF010000023.1, forward strand.
ATACTCGATATTTGTGCCGATATCGATAAAATAGAGCTGTTGGAGCGCATTACTCCACTCGTTGAGCAGCAATTTGACGATGCAACACCTTATCTGCGCGAGTTGGCGATACTATATGAGGTGAAGGAAGAAGATGATAAGGCTGTCGTACTGTATAATCAAATACTTGATGAGAATCCGTACTCGGTAGATGATTGGTTTTCGTTGGCCAAGGTATATGGGCGTTGTAAGAAGTACGAAAAGGCTCTTGAGGCTTGCGATTTTGCCCTTGCCATTGAGGATAATGACGAGAGTATTATTGCATATAAAGGTTACTGTTACTACGACCAAGGTGAGTTTAAGCAAGCTGTTGAGCAGTTTCAATTGTTCTTGCAGTGCACCTCCGACAAGGCGGTTGCCTATGAGCTTATAGCCGAGGCTTATGGTCGTCTCGAACAGCATGAGTTGGCTATAGAAAATCTGTTGAAAGCAGTAGAAATAAACGACCGCAGTCACGACCTTTACTATCAGTTGGCTGTCAATTATTACTATATGGGTTGTGTCGACGAGGCTGTGACATACTTGCGTAAGAGTGTGGCTTGCGACGATACTGACGATGAGGCGCACGTGTTCTTGGGTGAATTGCTCATGCAGAAGGAGGAGTATGAAGAGGCCTACATACACCTGTTGCGTACCGAGCTTACTCCGGTTATCGATACTGTGCCGGCTTCGGCTCTTGCCGATGTGTGTATCTATTTACAGCGATATGACGAGGCTGTGAAAGTGCTAGAACTGCTTCTCGAGCAAGACCCTTATGAGCCGCACTATCTGTTTGATGTGATATTGTGTTATTTGCAATTGGGCGAGTATGAAACGGCAGCCGAGTGGGTGGCACACTCCGAAAAATTATCACGTGATACTCAACAGATTGCTATGCTTGATGAGTCGTCGCGCAAGGTGTGGAACAATATCAGAGAGCGCATTGATGAGTTGCGCAATATTCTCAGTGTCTACTTGGATAGGAAACTGTAAGTAAGCGGTGTTCAGTGAGTAACTCTTAGTAAATAGACAAATGGAGCTATAGCCTCGATACGGTCGGGATGCGATAGCTCTTTTGTTTTATTGTCGTGTTGTATATCAAGGCCTTCCACCTCTTCAGCCAGCTTTATTAAATAGCTCGACTTGATGGCATAGTTGGCATTGAGGTCTGTATATTCGTCGAGCAAGTGCGACACAATAACCCCTATGATATTTCCTTCGTTATCAAACAATGGACTGCCACTGCTACCTCTATCGATGTCGACCGACACCATATATTGCGAATGACGTAGCCCGTTGGTTGCATTAATTTCGCCAATCGAGGTCTTGAGTTCGGTACCAATAATCTGAGGAATGGGGTATCCTAAGTAGAATATTGTTTCGCCCATGCGAGCTACACGGTCGCTGATAGAATAAGGCAACTCGTCAAATCCTACAAAGTTATCGTCATTGATGTGTATGATAGCCAAGTCGTTGATGCTGTCAACGGCAATAACCTCAGCTTTAAAAGTCTCTTGAAATTCGGTGTTAGGACAATATACCTCTATCTCTCGGGCGTTTCGTATAACATGATGGTTGGTAGCTATATAGCCATCGCTCGATAATGCAAATCCTGAGCCGGATGATCTTGTTATGGTTGCTGTCGGTGTAATATATTGCTTGGAGCGGGTGAGTGTGAGTCGTGTATCGTCGTCGACGAAGTCGAGTGTCAGTTCGTTGCCATTCAAGAACGCCAATATATTATCCATCATGTTGCCTTCGGCGTCGTACCACACCGCGTTGTAGTAACCTGCTGCTGTGGGTGTAAGAATACCCTTTATATCGCCCTCGCTCCATTTGCCGGGATATATTTCGGCTCCGTCGAGGTATATCATATAGTAGTTGTAGCCGTTGTATAAGATACCCAATGAGTATTTGCCACCCATTTTGATGCGGTTGATAGGACGATTATCGAGAGCTACATCCCAAAAGCCCTCGACAAAAGCGCATGAATTGTTGCGATAGTAAGAGTTGAGCATTGCGGCTGTCACATCGAGATGAGGTTGCGACTCCTTGTCTTCAACGATAATAAAAGCGTCTTCAATAGATACCTTTACACCGGCACTCAGATACAGTCCTGTGTAAGAGCCGAATGAGGGTATGTTGTAGACGATATCCCACGGAATTTGGTTACTCCATCCGCCACCAAACCACAAGGTGTTGTTGCGGTATTGTATCCACATGTTGTATTGGCTCGATTTGTTTACGAGATCGTTGTAGTAGCATGTCTTCCAGTCGCTGTAGTAGATAGTGTCGTTACCGTTTATAGTAACTACACGATACTCCACACCTACCACTTCATATAGTTCGTCATCTTGAGGAGCAGGGCGCATGAGTATAGCGTTGTAGTGTTGCATATCTTTCATGCCTATTACCCAGCCGTAAATGGGTCGCTCCACGGGGCTGCCTTTGCTTATAGTTCCATTGCTATTATAGTAATATTGAGGGTAGGAGGTGTAAGGTTTCTCATGAAGGTTGGTTATATGGACGTTAATGTTCAGCGCGTATTCGCCCGACGCCCCTATATCTATAACATTTACAGTGTCCTCATCCATGTGCGTGTAACTGTCGGTAAGATTGCCCTTATCGTCAATGGTGGCATGACGAAAATCACTGTCGAAAGTGTTCCAATGAGGTGTTATCAGACGGGTAGTTGCCTCAGCCGCAGTAGGGATAATAAGGCACACGAGGAGTAATATGATAGAAATGTGTCGTTGCATGGTGTGATGGTGTAGAATCTCTTTTCGGTAAAGGTAGTAATAAGAGGTGGTAGAACAAAATAAGTAGGCCTATATTTTGCATCAGAGCCCAAGTGCCTAAAAAAATAGCGTTGCCCCAAGTGAGAGCAACGCTATTTGATGAGCATATATGTTGTACAAAATTAGCGAACTACAACCTTGGTAGCTTTGTTGCCAACTTTAACAATGTAAATACCTTTACCGCTTACCTTGATGTCGCGACCTGCTACACCTGTAGCAACGAGTTTACCTGTTACATTATATACGTAAACAGTCTCGTTGTTGCCATTGGTCTTGATGTAACCATTTACGGCAAAAGCACGAGCAGCAACAGCTTGAGGAGCATCGATAGCAGTTGTGTTGGTAATCTTGGTGGGGAATATTTGGAGAGTACCTTTGTAATTGCTTACAAAACCTTCGACAGTGTAAGTATCGGCACCAACAGCGGGGAGCTCAACATCGAAGCGTTTGTATGCATCGATAGAGCCTGTTACGTCGGTAAATGTCTTTTCTTGCTCAACGGTAACTTTTGTCAAGCGGATATAGTCGCTTACCATGTCGTTGGTGATGTCTTCAACTCTTACTGTGTTGGGTTGTACGGGAGCACCGGGAGTAGCCTCGCCAAAGCTTGATACAACGGGAGTCATTTGGTAAGTACCATTGTAGTAACCTACGCTACCGCACACGCCTTCGAGTACATCGCCATTGGTGTAAGTGCTGTTAAGCGAGCCGTATACTTGCAATGATTTAGTACCATCGGTAATATAGAGGTAACGGTCGTATTGATACATAACAGTAACGGGGCAAGCGATGCAGTAAACATCGGTCTTGGCAGCCTCGGTAGTGTTGGTAGCCAAGAATGCAGTGATGTCGGCAACTTCGGGAACCGATTCGATTGTAAAAGTAGCCTCGTTTACAGTCGATTTTTCACCATCTTTTACTGCAACAGCTTTCAATGTAGCAGTCTCGCTGATAGTGATAACCTCTTTGTAGAGAGTCTTAGTCTCGTCGGGAGTAGTACCATCGAGTGTGTAGTAGATAGAAGCACCTTCGGTCGAGCAAGTAACTTCAACCTCAACGGGCTCGTAGAAAGTACCGCCGTTGATAGAGAAGATGGGCATTGCCAATGAGGGTGCATCGCCTGTAGTAACAGTGAAATTGAGGAAGTCGAATTGTCCGGCCTTTCTTTCGCCATCGCTACCGAGTGTAGCTTTTTCGCCTACGGTGATAGTTAAATCGGCTACATCACCGGTCCATGTTACGTTGGCGTTTTCCACATCGTATGTAAACTCGCCATTGGTAGCTGTGAGTTCGGGCATACGTTTCTTACCTTGAGCCGACAGCTCGAACGAAATCTTTGTCATATTGCCAATTTCGCTTGTGATGCGAACGGTATTGTTGGCATAAGCACGAAGGTCGTTAGAGTTTGCATTAACTGTAGGCTTTGTTCCGCCTGTAGCTTTGTCGACAGTAATGGCAATACCATTATAAGTGTAAGAGATTGTTGAGGCACCATCTGCAACACCATTCCAGTCGCTTTGGCCACTCCATGTTACTTTAACTTCTTCTGCATTGGCTATAAATGCAGCAAACATGGCAAGAGTCAGTAGTAAAAATTTCTTCATAAATAATTAGTTTATTGTGTTTATAAAAATTTGTTCTTCGGGTATGTACAAATTACTCCATACTATCATGCAAATTAAACAAAAAAAAATGAGAATATGAACAGACTCGGGACAAAAATATACTGCTTTTTTACCCTCCTTATGAAATTTTTTAATATATCAGCACGCGCTTTTCGCTCTTTAAGTGGCCGATTATAAGTGTGATATGCTGTTTGTATAAAAGTTAGCATGTAAATAGTTGTAAAATGTAATGATTATAAAATAAAATTATCTATCTTTGCACGCCTAAATAAAAAAGATAATAAAGAAAAGAGATATGAAAAAAGCATTTGTATTTCCCGGACAGGGCTCACAGTATATAGGTATGGGTAAAGACCTGTACGAGAATTATCCTGTAGCACGTGAGATGTTTGAGAAGGCCAATGAGATATTGGGCTTTCGCATTACCGACCTTATGTTTGAAGGAACTGAAGAGGACTTGAAGCAAACCAAGGTTACACAACCAGCAGTTTTTCTACACTCGGTAATATTGGCCAAGACTATGGGCGAGGAGTTTTGCCCCGATATGGTTGCCGGTCACTCATTGGGTGAGTTGTCGGCGTTGGTAGCTGTAGGAGCAATGTCGTTTGAAGATGGCTTGCGCTTGGTGTCGGCTCGTGCCATGGCTATGCAGAAGGCGTGCGAAATGCAACCCTCTACAATGGCTGCCATTATCGGACTACCCGATGCTACTATCGAGCAAATATGTGCCGAAGTGACTGAAGGTGTAGTTGTTGCTGCTAACTATAACAACCCCGGTCAGTTGGTTATATCGGGTAGTATTGAAGGCGTAGATGCCGCATGCGAGAAGTTGAAAGCTGCCGGTGCTAAGCGTGCTCTTAAGCTCAAGGTTGGCGGAGCATTCCACTCGCCTTTGATGGAGCCTGCTCGTGCCGAGTTGGCTGAGGCGATTGCTGCCACACCGTTCAGCACCCCTTCGTGTCCTGTGTATCAAAATGTCGATGCTCGTCCCCACACCAATCCCGAGGAGATAAAGCAAAACCTTATTGCACAACTTACTGCTGCAGTACGTTGGAGCTATTCGGTAGACAATATGATTGCCGACGGTGCTGTCGAGTTTACCGAAGTAGGTCCCGGAACTGCCTTGCAAGGCATGGTGCGTAAGATAAACAGCACCGTGTGTGTCATGGGTCGTCAGTAATAATCTCTTACCATTATAGTATGGCGGTTGCTACCTTGTGTGGCAACCGTCTTTTTTGTGTAGGCTCGTTGTGAGTGATGTCTGGTAATAAAAAATGCTGTGTCGGGGATGACCCAACACAGCATTTTCTGTATCGATAGTACCGATAGATTAGAACCAACGCACGTATGCGAAGTCTTGACGGTGGGGAAGATCGGCGTTCTTGGGATACATGCGGAAAGAGAAGCGGAATGCACCGGCCTTGTCGATTATGTTGTTCAATCGGTAAGTGATGCGTGTGCCCTCAATCTTAGCAACTTCCATCTCTTGAACGCTATGGAGCTTCATCTCCGAGCAGTTGGTTGCGCTGTCGGCGGGGATAGCAACAAGCTCTACACCGAGGCAGTTGCCCAAGCCCTTGTTGTCGATAGTAACCTCGATGGGGTATGTAACACCCACCTCAGGAGCATATTGCATTACATCGGGTACTTTCACCTCGCATACCTCTATCTCATCCCACTTAGCAACAACACCGGCTTTCCAAGCAGCAATTTCCTTGGCTTTGGCAAAGTTGTTGGCTTGCAAGAGAGCCGAACGCTCACCCTCTTTGCGATAGAAACGGTCGATATAGTCGTCGAGCTGACGTTTCATAGTGTACATGGGTGCAATCTCGGCGATAGACTTCTTGATATATTGTATCCACTCGGGAGAGTAGCCCTTGCTGTTCTTGGCAAAGTACAAGGGAATAATCTCGTTCTCGAGCATTGTATATATAGTAGCAGCGTCGAGCTTGTCTTGTTGCGATTGGTCTTGGTAAGTACGTTTCTCGGTCAATGCCCAACCGGCACCTTCGCGATAACCTTCATACCACCATCCGTCGAGTACCGAGAAGTTCAATACACCGTTCATCTCGGCCTTTTCGCCCGAAGTACCTGATGCCTCCAAGGGGCGAGTAGGTGTATTCATCCAGATGTCGACACCCGAGATGAGGCGTTTTGAAATCTTCATGTCGTAGTTCTCCAAGAAGATAATCTTACCCAAAAATTCGGGCATGCGCGAAATCTCAACAATGCGTTTGATGAGGCCTTGACCTGCACCGTCGGCGGGGTGAGCCTTACCGGCAAAGATGAATTGTACGGGACGGTCGGGGTTGTTTACAATCTTAGAGAGGCGATCCAAGTCGGTAAACAAGAGGTGAGCACGCTTGTAAGTGGCAAAGCGACGAGCAAAACCGATGAGCAATGCATTGGGGTTGATGCGGTCGAGGATAGAAACGATGCGCGAGGGGTCGCCTTGGTTCTTGAGCCATGTCTCGCGGAAGTCCTCTTTAACGAAGTTGATAAACTTGTTTTTCAATGTTTGACGCATGTTCCATATCTCTTGGTCGTCTACCTCGTAGATACGGCTCCAGATGTCGCAGTTTGATTGGTCTTCCATATACTCTTTGCCGAGCTTCTCGTTGTAGAAAGCTTTCCACTCCGATGCAGCCCATGTGGGCATGTGTACACCATTGGTTACATAACCTACGTGCAACTCGTCGGGAGCATAACCCTTCCAGATGGGTTGGAACATCTTTTGCGATACCTTACCGTGCAACCAGCTCACACCATTCACCTCTTGGCAAGTGTTGCAAGCAAATACACTCATTGAGAACTTCTCGTTTGAATCGGGGTTCTCACGACCCATGTTTATAAACTCGTTCCATGTGATACCGAGTTTGGCAGGATACTCGCCCATATATTTGCCGAAGAGCGACTCGTCGAAGTAGTCGTGACCGGCGGGAACGGGAGTGTGTACAGTGTAGAGTGATGAAGCACGAACAATCTCAAGTGCCTCGGCAAAATTAAGACCCTTGCCAACGTAGTCAACAAGACGTTGAACGTTCAACAAGGCAGCATGACCCTCGTTGCAGTGGTATACTTGGCTTTCGATACCGAGCTTGTGCAACATCAATACACCACCGATACCCAACATGTACTCTTGTTTCATACGGTTTTCCCAGTCACCACCATAGAGTTGGTATGTGATAGGACGGTCGAACTCGCTGTTGAGTTCGAGGTCGGTATCCATCAAGTAGAGGGCAATGCGACCAATATTTACACGCCATACGTGCGAGTAGATAGTGCGACCGGGGAAGGGAACTTCGAGAATCATAGGACGGCCATCGGCCTCGCATACTTGCTCAATGGGCAATTGGTTGAACTTTTGAGCCTCGTAGTTGGCTATTTGTTGACCATCCATCGAGAGTGTTTGCGAGAAATAACCATAGCGATACAAGAAACCTACACCTGTCATGTTGACACGGCTGTCGCTGGCTTCTTTCATATAGTCACCGGCCAATACACCCAAGCCACCCGAGTAAATCTTGAGGGCAGCAGTAAGACCATACTCCATTGAGAAATATGATACAGAAGGTACATCGGTACGTTTCTCTACATTCATGTAGGCCTGGAACTCGTCGTAAACATCAGCAATGCGGCGCATCATGTTCTTGTCGGCGAGTATCGACTCGATTTTCTCGTAGCTGAGGCTTTGCAACATCATAACGGGGTTTTCGTGGGTTGCATTCCAAAGCTCATTGTCAATGTCTTTGAAAAGACGTTTTGCCGAGGTGTTCCATACCCACCAGAGGTTGCGAGCTACGGTGTCGAGGTTGGCCAATTCGGCTGGAAGGCAGGCTTTTACGGTAACGTCACGCCATATGGGTGCGTTACAATTACTTGCTTTTACTGTCATAGTTTTCCAATTTTATAATTTGTATTATTGTTTTCTTTCTTGTGCACGTTGCAGTGCAATATCGAATGCTTGTTGATAATATACGATAAAGTTTTTCCACTCGGCCTCGGCTGCCAATTGTGAAGCGGCCTTGTCTATTGCCGACTTCTCTTTGGGGCTTAACTTGCTCAACGCTACAATCGTGTCGGCAAGTTGTTGCGATACAGCGGTGAAGTTGTCGTCGTAACGACGCAATACCTCTACACCGGTAGCCTTCAGGGTGCTGGCGTCATGACCTGTTACCCATTGACCGAAACCCGATAATTGTGTGGTAACGGTAGGAATACCGAAGGCAACACTTTCGAGCGGAGTGTATCCCCAAGGCTCGTAGTAGCTGGGGAATGCCGTTGCATCCATGCCTACAAGAATGTCGTAGTAGGGCATGTTGAGCAATCCGTCACTACCTGTGAGGTATGAGGGTATAAATACTATTTTTACAAAACAATCGGGGTGATTGTTCAGTCCGAGCCAATGTATTTGGTTGACAATGTTGTCACTGTCGTAGTTGTGTATGTGGTGTGTGATGATGGGGTCGGATAGTGGCGTGTCGAAACTCTCGCTTTGTGTCATGCGTTGCATGAGGTCGACACGAGGAGTATCTACCCATCCGGGTGTGAGTACAAAGGCTATGATTTCGCGATTGAGGTCGCGGTGTTGTGCCATGCGGGCTACGGCATCGATATATAGGTCGATACCTTTGTTGCGGTATTCATATCGACCCGATGTAGCTACCAAGAAGGCATCATCCGAAGGCTTGTGACCTGTGAGGTTGTAAACAATGTCAAGAAGTTTTTCGCGGGCCACCTTGCGTTTGGCAGGCATATCTTTCTTTGTAGGCACAAAGTTGCGTTCGAAACCGTTGGGTGTTACCACATCGGGCTTGCGTTCGAGCAGTTGTGTACACTCGCGGGCAGTAATGTCACTTACGGTTGTAAAACTGTCGGCATGGATAGCGGCACGCTTCTCGACCGAATGTTTCGATACCATGTTGAGCTCTTGAGCCATTTGGTCGCCGTTGTATCCGGCCAAGTAGTTGTATAATGGCTTGTTGTTGCCTGCGATAGAACGACCCATAGAGGTGGCATGGGTGGTGAAGAGTGTGGCAATACCGGGCTGGAAGTGCTTGAGGTAAAGCAATCCCATGGCTGTGGTCCACTCGTTGAAGTGTGCTACCACATTCTTTTCCTTACCATTGATATAGAGGTAATAGTTTTCGATAACGAGAGCCGATGCCCAAGCAAAAGCCGATGCTTCGTCGTAATCGCCATAGGCAGGCATTGAATCAACTCCGTAGAGGTCCCACATCAACTTATACAACTCATTCTTGTGGTTGTAAAGAGGGGTAAAGTCTACAAGTATAACGATAGGTGTTCCGGGTATATCCCAGCGACCGGTTCTTACCTTGAGGCCATAGGGGAGTTGGGCTTGTTCGAGCCAACCTTTTGTTACCTTGTTATCCTCGATGAAATAGGGTGAAGGTTTCTCTTTCCACACATCGGGACCTATGAAAACCACCTTGTCTTTGTAATTCTTTTGAAGGGTCTTGGCTTTGGTTGAAAGCACGGTATATATACCTCCTACAAGGTTGCATACCTCCCAACTTGCTTCAAATATATAATCAGGTCTTAATTGACTTTGGGGCATGTTGTATGTAATAATCAATTGTATATAATTAAGTCGCAAATTTACAACTTTTTTCCCATTGAAAGATGTTGTGTTAATCGAAATTTTATGCGTGTATCAATGCAATCGTTATCATTGTTGCAAATCGCTATAAAATCTTGTAAAATATTGCAAAAAATAGTCATAATAAGACTAATTGCGTAATATGAGTAGTCAAGATGTCTTCTTTTGTTATAAAATGTGTGATATGGTATAGTTTTTCTCCTGCAATGTGTTTCATAAAATCCTATAGTGTGTATGTAAATTATTGATTAATAGCAATATAAAAAAAGTTGCGGTAGTTGCATATACGCAACCACCGCAACTTGTGCTCATAGGTGACAATATAGTGTTACTCATCTTCTTATTATTGCGCATGATTGTAAATTTATATCGTGATAAAAAAGAGCGATAAAAGAGTGATAATTTTAGGAAATAGAAAAAAATAGTTATATTTGCAGTAATAGACATTCTAAATCAATCATTAAATAAATAGAGTCATGGCAAATAAAAGAAATCTTAAGAAAGAAATCAATGCAATTGCTTCAGCGTTGGTAGGCGAGTATATCCTTACAAGAGAGTTTATCCCCGGAGTGGATATTGAGAAAGCCAATGTTATATTGGGTAAGGTTATGACCTTGCGTCGAGAGTTCGTTGCACGTGTAGGTGCCAATGGCGGTAAAGATCGCAAGCAAGTAAAGGCATACTATAAGCAATTGAAAAATGACTTTAATGCCCAAGTAGACGCAATCATCTCAGACTTTGAGGAAATAACCCAAGCATAAGTATGGGATTAGGAGCTTATTTGGCAGGAAAATTATTGAAGTGGGGCGGTTGGACAGTTAATGTCGGACTGCCCGACTTTGATAAATGTGTGATATGTGTTGCGCCTCACACAAGTAACTGGGATTTTATTATTTGCGAACTTGCCTATACCTCGCTGGGACGTAAGGCCGGATTCTTGATGAAAAAGGATTGGTTCTTCTTTCCGCTCGGTCATTTCTTCCGTGCCATAGGCGGTGTGCCTGTCGACCGTAGTCGTCGCACCGACTTGGTGGAGCAGATTGTTGAGCAGTTTAATGCACAAGAGAAGTTGACCGTGGCCATTACCCCCGAGGCTACCCGTAAAGCCAACCCCAACTGGAAAACAGGATTTTATCGTATTGCGCTGGGCGCCAAGGTGCCTATCGTGCTGGCATATCTCGATTATGACAAGCGCGAAGTAGGTATTGAACGCACCTTTACGCCTACCGGCGACGTAGATGCCGATATGGAGGCGATAAAGCGATACTATATGAAATTCAGTGGAAAGTATAAAGATAAATTTGTAACCGGACTCGAAGAATAACAGATATATGGAGAAACTACGTGTTGCCTTGTTGCAGAACGATATAGTATGGGAGAATGTTGATGCCAACCTTGCGTATTGCGAGAAAGCCTTGCAAGAGCTTGATAATGACGTGCATGTGGCAGTATTACCCGAGATGTTTACCACCGGATTTTCGATGTCGGCCACACAATATGCCGAAGAGGGAGAGGGTAAGACACTCTCGGCCTTGAAAGAGTGGGCTGCTCGTTACGATATAGCCTTGGCAGGTAGTTATATTGCTCGCGAAGAGGGTAAGTGCTACAACCGTGGCTTCTTTGTTAAGCCCTGTGGCGAAGTTACTTTCTACGACAAGCGTCACCTCTTCCGCATGGGTGATGAAGGAAAGGTGTTTACCGCCGGCGATAGTCGTGTTATCGTGCAATATCGCGAGTGGCGCATTGCACTTTTCATCTGTTACGACTTGCGTTTCCCTGTGTGGAGTCGCAACGTCGCAAACGAGTATGACGTGGCATTGTATGTAGCCTCATGGCCGCAAGTGCGTTCGCATGTGTGGCGCAGCCTGTTGGTAGCACGAGCTATCGAAAACGCTTGCTATGTATGTGGCGTAAACAGAGTGGGTGAGGACGGCATGTCGTTGGTATACATCGGTGATACGATGGCTATCGACTTCAAAGGCTCGACCTTGGATAAAGTGCCCGATGGAGTGCAAGGACATGTGATAGTAGAACTCGATGGCGATAAGTTGCAATCATTCCGTACCAAGTTCCCCACATGGCGCGATGCTGATGTTTTTACGATACAATAATGATGGAAATATGATAAACGTTGGACAATACAATACGTTGCGAGTTGTCAAGGAGGTAGAGTTTGGTATCTATCTTGATGGTGGTGAGTCGGGCGAGATACTCTTGCCGGCCAAATATGTGCCCGAAGGTACTGCTGTCGATGATGAGATAGAGGTATTTGTGTATCATGATAGCGAAGACCGCCTGATTGCCACGACCGAAGAACCTTACATTATGGTAGGAGAGTTTGCCTTCTTAGAGACCAAGATGGTCAATCGAGTAGGAGCCTTCCTTGACTGGGGTATCACAGCCAAAGACCTGCTTGTACCCTTTGCCGAGCAACGTGCAACGATGCGTGAAGGCGGTGTGTACTTGGTGTATGCATTCCTCGATGATATGACCGGTCGTATTGTCGCCTCGTCGAAGGTTGATAAGTTCCTCGATAATACTCCTCCGCAATATACTGTCAATCAGGCTGTCGAACTGCTTGTTGTACAAGAAACGGAGTTGGGTTATAAAGTAATTGTCGAAAATCGTCATTGGGGTATGGTGTATAAGAATGAAGTTTATACCACCATTGAACCCGGTGATTTTGTAACAGGATATATCAAGAAAGTACGCGAAGACGAAAAGTTGGATGTTTCGCTACAACCGGTTGGCTATCAGCAAGCTGTAGGCGATGGCGCTATAGCCGAACGTATCATGGATGAGTTGCAAAAGGCCGGAGGATTCTTGCCCTATGGCGATAAGACCGATGCCGATGTTATTGTGCGCACCTTTGGTTGCAGTAAGAAGAACTTCAAGAAGTCGATAGGCAGCCTTTACAAGGCGCGTCGTATTGAGATAACCACCGATGGTATCAAGTTGGTAAAGTAGCCTACACATACTCTATTATATAATACCGATTGTCCTCTTATCGTGGCAGTCGGTATTTTTTTTGTGCCAAACAATTTGTTGCATAATGTTGTTTTAGTTGGTGAATAATATACTTCCCCCAAGTTAATAACGACTAAAACACCGTTGATATGAAACGAATGATGCTTACAGCAACACTGCTCATTGCCGTATTGGTCGTATGTGCAGCCCCAAACAAAAACGAAGTGAAAAAACTCAAAGAGTTCTTACAAACCACGTCGGTACACGGCAAGAGCAATTATCAACTGTTGGGTGTGCCCCTTAATGAGCCGGCAATGTGGAGTGGTGTGAGATGGAACGATAACGGACATGTAACGGCTATTGAGTGGCGCGATAAGAAACTTAGCGGACAACTCGATGTGTCGGGTTTTTCGGATTTACAGAATATTGATGTAGCGCACAATGCGATTACCATGCTCAACGTGTCGGGGTGTGTGGCTTTGCAGTCGCTCGATGTGAGTCATAATCACTTATCGGAGCTCGACCTTGACAATTGTCCCAATCTTAAGGCTATCAATTGCTATCGCAACAGGCTCACCGACTTATCCATCACCGGTACGCCCATGCTTAAGATGCTCAATTGTACAGGCAATCTGTTTGTTACACTCGATGTTAGTCACGCTCCTATGCTTGAGACCCTCTATGCGCAGAGCTGTCATCTTGAGTGGCTTGATGTTGATAGTTGTGCCAACTTGCGCACACTATATTGCGGATACAATCGCCTCACATCCATTACCTTAGTGGGTACTGATAACCTCAAGCACCTCAATATCGATAATAACAATATCACAAAACTCTATATTCAAGACCTTGCTACGCTGGCCACCTTGTCGTGCAGTGAAAACAACATGACCCAACTTGCGTTGGTAAATTGTACGGCTCTGGCAGACTTGATATGCTCCTACAATGACCTTACTTCGATAGACCTGAAAGGAACGAATAAACTGTCGTATGTCGATTGTTCGTATAACGACTTGACCACCCTCGACTTGAGCGACCAAGTAATGCTCGAACGTGTTATATGCAACAACAACCAACTGATGACGCTCGATGTGTCGCAGTGTCCCAATCTGATGTATGTCGATTGTCGTTACAATCAGATAACCGATTTGCGTACGATGGGTGATACCAACTTGCGCATGGTGGCAAGTCAGTGGAACTTTGTAGCCGGAACGTATGCCTATTGATTAATAATTATACATTGAAGCAATACATACACCCATAAAGTTTTCTCATCTAAGAGAATCGGGCAAAAAACTTCTGCAACCGGATGTTTTTTGCCCGATTCTGTGTATATATCAGTAGACTGATATTGTTTGTTATAGATATTGCTTATATATAACTTGTAAATAAAAAGGTATGTTATTTTTGTAACCATTGAGATTTGATATAAGTCAAAAAAAGCATCTACCATTTGATTTATTGCACAACTTTCTTTATATTTGTCGCCATATACAGTAAAATGTTTATTATCAAATATGAAAAGAATATTATTGTCAATAGCAGCTATATTTGCCGTCTATACAGTATCTATAGCACAAGTCGATTATAGTAAACTCTCGTCACATCTGGCCGGTATGTTGCGCACTGAGTCGGGCGTGTTGCCCAAACGTCTCCCCGGCACTGCTACAGAGTCGAGCCTGCTTGTATTTGTTGCTCTTACCAATGGTGAGCAAGATGAGTCGGTGTTTGACGAGTATGCATGTAAAGTGGTGGATAGGATAGGTCGCGTATATATTGTAAATATACCCATGAGCAGTGTACCACCGCTTACGTTAGATGCTCGTATTGAGCGAATTGAGGCCGAGCGAATGCCTCGTATAGCAATGGATGATACAAAGGAGTATATAAATGTCACCGATATATATAGTGGTGTAGGTCTGCCACAAGCATTCACCGGTAAAGGTGTTGTGTCGGGTATTTTTGATTGCTATTACGATTTTACCCATCCGGCATTTTATGATGAAAATGGCAACTGTCGTATCAAGTATTACTATGACTTCTGTTGGCCCAATAGTGATGGTACAAAAGGACATGCAATAGAAAATGCCCACGAGATAATGCAACATAAACATTCTAAGTATACCTACAATGTTACACATGGTACACATGTGGCAAGTACGATGGCAGGCTCGAGTGTTGGTGGCAAGTATGGTGGTATAGCCTATGAAAGTGACATATATTTGGCCGATTTCAATTCCGACCGAGCCGATTTTGAAAACCCCAACGAGCATACATCAGCCACAGCCGTATTGGGCTTTAAGTATCTGTTTGACAAGGCAGCTGAGGAGCAAAAGCCTTGTGTAGTCAATTTCAGCAGTTGCGAGAGTATAACATTGTCTCGTCAACGCATTCTTGAGAGTGAGGCTCTTGCCGAGTTGGTAGGTCCGGGGCGCATTATAGTGGCTGCCTGTGGCAATATGGGGCATCAAGTGCCATACATGGAAAAACCAAGCGATATGCCACAAGCCGGAGTAGCTATTACCAATGGTATAGGTGGTGGAAATATTATCGATATGGATATTGTCACACCTGTCAATCAAACTGTTCGTTTCGATTTTTTAAGTATCAAGCTTATCGACCAATATATAGAGGGCACAATACTCTTCGACACCGATAGTATAAAAAAACTCGATAAAGATACATGTGTGCTCAATGTGACGGTGAGTGCCGGTGATATAGAACTGAAAGTATATAAAAGCGACTATGAAGATGCTCGCGGTGATGTTTTTCATATAAGTGGTACGTTTCCCAACTTGGCCTATTTGATGCTTTATGGTGCAACATGTTTGCTCACAGGTGATGGACCGGCATGGATGTATAGCGACTTGTTCTACTCACCCTTTGCCAATATCGCAGGTATTGCGGAGTATGAATGTGTGCAACCCGGATATTCGGTATCATGGCCGGCTACCTTGCCCTTCATTATTGCTGTAGGCGCTACAGGATACAACTCTACTTTTATCAATATTGATGGTGATGAAAATACCGATGTCGATATGTTTAGTCCCGATGCTCAAGGTCACATAGCAAAGTTTTCTTCGTTGGGCCCTACATTTGACGGAAAGATAAAGCCCGATGTTGTAGCACCCGGAATGAATATCATTGCTGCATATAATAGTTTTTCGACTACACACGATGTCGATAGAAAATCGCTCACCGATAAAGTGAATTATAATGGAAAGGAGTATTACTACATGGCACAATCGGGAACATCTATGGCATCGCCTGTAGTAGCCGGAACTATAGCATTGTGGTTGGAAGCCGATCCGACGCTTACACCACAGGATATTATGGAAGTTATAGCATATTGTGCCAAGCATCCCGATGATACGATGGAATATCCCAACAACACGTATGGTTATGGTGAGATAGATGCATACAAGGGGTTGTTGTATGTGCTTGATATGAAGGCAAATATCCCCGAATTGGATGAGCATCAACCTCGTAAGGCATACTTTAAGGTCGAAGGGAATAGAATGAATGTTTCATTTGCCCGAGATGTAGAGATAGACGACAGCCGAGTGTCGATATCGATATATGCAATGAGCGGAGAGAAAGTACTTGACGTCAGAGGTACGACAGTAGATGTTTCGCGATTGTCTCGTGGTATATATGCAATACAACTCAATACCGGAGATAAGGCAACTTCAGGCTCTACCCTGATAAGATTGTAGGTGTGGATAGTTGTATTGTCGATGAGTCAAATGAAACCTATATCAAATTGCATTCTTGCATAATCTCTTGATAGGTCCCCCAAGAGTCTCACTATGCTTATCCGTACTTGCTTATGCGGCGCAATTTGTCTTCCTTCAAAATCTTTATTTTGCGACCATCTACGGTGATAAGTTGCTCTGACGCAAAACTTGTGAGTGTGCGTATAGCATTGGATGTAGTCATGTTCGATAGGCTTGCCAAGTCCTCACGCGATAGATAGATGTTGAGGGTAGTGCTATTAGGCTCATACCCGTAGTTGTCGTGCAGTACCATGAGCGACTCGGCCAGACGACCCCGTATGTGCTTTTGTGTGAGATTGACTGTGCGGGTATCCGATTGTCCGAGGTTGTTGGCCAGGGTGCGAATAAAGAAAAAAGCCAAGTCGTTGTTGCAACGAATATGCTCCTCGACCAATGTCATCGGGAGGAAGCCTATTTGCGTGTTCTCTATGGCAGCGCCTGTTGTTACATAGTTCTCGTTGGCAAAGTAAGCACGATAGCCGAAGTATTGACCGGGTCGCATCAATCGAATGATTTGGTTGCGATTGCCATTGCCTTTTTTATATACCTTTACCTTACCCTTTATCAGATACATCAATTGCGAGGGTGTGTCACCTTCATTATAGATGACTTCGTTTTTCTTGAAATTTTGTATCTTGAAGTTATCGGAGATGACGCGTTTTTCCTCACTGTTGAGGAGCGCCCAGAAATCCGACATTTCGTTCTGTAAGATAGATTGTAATGTGCTCTTTTTTACCATCACTATAGGCTTATAATCATATCGTTGGCAAAATTAGTTAAAAATTCGATATGCACCGATATAATCGAGTGACTATAAATGTTATTTAACATGTTTTATTAGCATTTTTTACCTATTGTAATGACATTGTTACAATGGAGGTAATAAAAAAAGCCGATATGTAATCGGTTGATACATATCGGCATATATAGTATATAGTGATATACTATGGATGAAAGGATTACAAATTGTTCATCAAGATGTAATTCTTAGCGTCGATGGCAGCACGGCAACCCGAAGCGGCGGCTGTGATAGCTTGACGATAGTGGGGGTCGGCAACGTCACCGGCAGCGTACAAGCCGGGAATGTTAGTCTCGGCAGAGTAGGGCTTGGTGATGATGTAGCCATGCTCATCAAGATCAACTTGACCCTTCAACAAGTCAGAGTTGGGCTTGTGACCGATAGCAAGGAAGAAACCGTCGATGGGGAGTTGTTCGCGAGTCTCTTTGTCAGTACCTTTGTGTTTAACGATGTAAGCACCTTCAACACCATTTTCACCGTAGAGACCTTCGGCTTGAGTCTCGTAAAGGATAGTGATGTTTTCGGTATTTCTTACGCGCTCTTGCATGATGTTTGAGGCACGCAATTCGTTGCGACGTACCAACAAGTATACGTGTTTGGCAAGGTGCGAAAGGTATACAGCCTCCTCGCAAGCAGTGTCGCCACCGCCTACTACTGCAACTACTTTCTTACGATAGAAGAATCCGTCGCAAGTAGCACATGCCGATACACCCATACCGGCATATTTGGTTTCGTCGGCAAGACCGAGGTACTTGGCCGATGCACCGGTTGCAAAGATAAGAGTATCGGTCTCGATAACCTTATTGCCGTCGATAGTTACACGGATGGGACGAGCTGAACCGTCGATAGCTGTAACTTCGCCATTACGAATATCTGTACCAAAACGAGCGGCTTGTTTGCGCAAGTCTTCCATCATGGCAGTACCTGAAATACCTTCGGGGTAGCCGGGGAAGTTTTCAATCTCGGTTGTGATAGTAAGCTGTCCACCGGGAACCATACCTTCGTAGAGGATGGGAGCGAGGTCGGCACGTGATGCGTAGATAGCAGCAGTGAAGCCGGCAGGACCTGAACCGATAATAAGACATTTAGTTCTCTCTGTAGTTTCCATAATCAATTGTTATTAGGGGTTAATAAAATTATCGTAAATCTATTATTGTTACTTGGGGTAGTTGTGTGCTGTCGAACTTAAACGTTGACGCCGAGTGTGTTACTTTGTCGTTGTAGTTAGTAACAGCGATGAGCACCTTTCTATTGTTGTTGTCGGTTATCTCAAACGATATAGGTGCATTGCTTGCAGTGGCAATGGTTAGTACTATCTGTTCGATTGTGGTGTTGCGCTTGGTGGGGGTAAGGCGAAATTGTCGCTCGCCCTTCTGTGTGCTGTTCAATTCCTTGACAATGAACGACTGCTTGTAATCATCAAGCAACAGATAGGGGTTAATCTCAGCCAATTCTTGACGGGTGGGTGTGGTGATGTTCACCTCGTCGATGCTTGGAGCATATGTCCACATGGTCTTGCCATCGTACCATGTAGTGAGGTCGTTGGTTGAGAGATAAAATTTCTTGCCTTGCATCTTCAGTGTGCCCTTCATGTACAATCCGCTATTGGCATCGCCTTTCATGGCAAAGTCGGCTGTAATGCCCTTGGCTTGTTGAAACTGCTCGATGACATTGTCTAAGTAGGCATTGGCATCTTGTGCCCTTGCACAGGTAAATGTGCAGGACAAGGCAACCAAGAGCAATATGTATAATCTTCTTCTCATTACTTCATCAATTCAAGTTTGTTTTCGAGTTGCATCATGTCTATAACCAACACTTCACGCGGCTTGCCTCCCATTGCGGGGCCTACGATACCGGCGGCTTCAAGCTGGTCCATGAGTCGACCGGCACGGTTGTATCCGATAGAGTAGCGACGTTGCAGGGACGATGTAGAGGCTTGTTGCGAAGATACGATGATGCGAGCGGCCTCCTCAAACAATGGGTCGCGGTCTTTGGCATCGAAACTTGCCGAACCACCATCCTCACTCTCCTCCGGTACATATTCGGGCAACAAGAAGGCATCGGGATAGCTCTGTTGTTCGCTTATATAGTGACACAGGTCTTCAACCTCGGGTGTGTCGATAAATGCACATTGCACACGCACCATCTCGCCACCTTGCGATATGAGCATGTCACCACGACCTATCAACTGATTGGCTCCGGGACAATCGAGAATGGTGCGAGAGTCAATCATTGACTGTACGCGGAAGGCAATACGAGCCGGGAAGTTGGCCTTGATGATACCGGTGATAACATTGGTCGATGGACGTTGAGTGGCTATAATCATGTGTATACCCACGGCACGAGCCAACTGAGCAATGCGGATAATGGGGCTTTCGACTTCCTTGCCGGCGGTCATAATCAAGTCGCTAAACTCGTCGATAATGACTACGATGTAGGGTAGGAAGCGGTGTCCCTTAGAGGGTAATAGGTGACGCGACTTGAACTTGGTGTTGTACTCTTTGATAGTGCGCACCTTGGCGGCCTTGAGCAAGTCGTATCGCATATCCATCTCGCGTGTTACCGATTGCAGTGTTTGCACCACCTTGTTGGTGTCGGTAATGATAGGCTCCTCGGTATCGGGTAACTTGGCAAGGAAGTGGCGCTCGATGGCCGAGTAGATGCTGAACTCTACTTTCTTAGGGTCAACAAGCACAAACTTCAATTCGGCAGGATGCTTCTTGTAGAGCAACGAAGAGATAATGGCGTTGAGACCTACCGACTTACCTTGACCTGTAGCACCAGCTACCAGCACGTGAGGCATCTTGGTAAGGTCGGCAATATATACTTCGTTGGTAATGGTCTTACCCAATGCAATGGGTAGCTCGTACTTGCTCTCTTGGAACTTGCGCGAAGCGATAATTGAGCGCATCGACACCACTTGAGGCTCGTTGTTGGGGACTTCAATACCGATAGTGCCCTTGCCGGGTATGGGGGCAATGATGCGAATACCCAATGCTGCCAAACTGAGTGCTATATCATTCTCAAGGTTCTTGATGCGGGCTATGCGAACACCGGGTGCGGGTACAATCTCGTATAGTGTAACAGTAGGGCCTACAGTTGCTTGTATCGAGCTTATCTCGATACCATAGGTCATAAGCGTGTCGGTAATGCGCTTTTTGTTACTTTCCAACTCGTTGCGATCGACCGATCCGCTTGTCTCGGGCAGTTCTGCCAGCAGGTCGAGTGTCGGTTTCTTATATCGAGGCAGGTCGAGTGTGGGGTCATAATCCTTCAATACCTCGTCGAATAATTCCTCTTTGGCTCCGGTCGATACCGTAAATGTAGGCTCGTCGTTGTTCGATAACACGATAGGTTCTTCGTTGATGACAATGGGCTCTTCGTCTATTACGACAGGCTCTTTGTCTTCAACATCGGGCTCGATGAAATCGGGTATTTCTGTTGCTATCTCATCGTTATCCTCATTGGGCTCATTCTCGGTGATGAAGATAAATGAATCGTCGTCGCCACTCTCTTTGTCGTTGTCGCTATCTTCATCAACATCATCTTCCTCCTCGTTGTTATCTTCCTCAACAACAGGGGATTTCTCGCGACGAGCAAAGGGATTGCGGAAGGGGTTGCTCTTGAACAGGTCGCGTATAAAGTAGATAGTGCTACGGCTAACCATGATGAGAAAAACAACGAGCAGTATGACAATAATAAGACCTGTACCCCATGAGCCAATGTAATGGAAGAGGTAGTCGGTGATAACTTTACCATGATTTCCACCCCATGATATGAACGAAACTTGTTGGGTAAGTTGGTAGAGGAAACCGAAAAAGAGCGAAATGAGCAGAGTGCCTATAAAGCACATAACTGTGCTCTTCCAGTAGCCACCTTCAACAACACGCATCAAGTGCATACCGGTTATGATAACCCACAAAGCCAAGACAAAAGCACCAAATCCCATCCATTGATTGATGAGGAAATTGGCGATGATTGCACCATTGGCTCCACCCCAATTCTCTATCTCGGTCTCAATCTTGGTGAGTTCACCACTCACGCCATCCACAATACTTTGGTCGGAAGTGCCGGTAAAGATAAATGATGTGAGAGCAATGAGCAAGAAAATACCAAACAGCGATAGCGTAAAACCGATGATGAAATGCAAGATCTCGTTTTTCATAAAACGAGTTATCGATTCCAATCGCTGTGCCAAGGGCTTTCCTTTGGGCGCATTGCCTTTATTTTTCTTTTTTGTATTTTTATTTTGTGCCATGTGTTATTTTCAAATTATGATTTTTTCCAGAATAGAGGCATAAATATAATGATAGCCGTAAATACCTCCAGACGACCTATAATCATCAGCGACATTAATGTCCATTTAGCCCCTAATGATATGTCGGAGTAAAAACCTCCGGCGTCCGAGCCGATGCCTATGCCCATGTTGCTCAATGCCGATAGTGAGCCATATACAGCTTCGCCCATATTGGCACCTTGCAGTGTTAATATAACGGCTCCCATAATCCACACTATTACATACATAATGGTGAATGCAAGAATCTTGGAAACTGTTTCGTGCGACAAAGCCTTGCCGTTGTACAATACCGGACGTATAACATTGGGGTAGAGTACACGATTGAACTCGTTGCGGGCATTCTTGGTGAGGATTACCATGCGGTCAATCTTAGCACCACCGCTGGTCGAGCCTGCACATGCACCGAAGAACATGAGCATGAGCATGATGAGCGAGTAGAATGGCCCCCAATCAAGCGTGTTGCAGGTAGAAAATCCGGTACTTGTTATAACGGAGCATACTTGGAAGAGCGCATTACGAAAACTTTGTTCGATAGAGCCATAGGTGCCTTGGGTATAGAGTCCGATGGTAAATACTATTGTACACACTATTATCAGGTTGGTGTACCATTTTACCTGTTCGGTGCGAAAGATAAATGTATGGTCGCTCATTACTGTACGATAAATAATGGCAAAATTGATACCACCTATAAATGTAAATATTGTTATGACATAGTCGATATAAGCCGAGTGAAAGTAACCGATGCTCTCATTGTGGGTGGAGAATCCGCCTGTGGCCATGGTCGATAAACTATGGCACACTGCATCAAAGAATGTCATGGGGCCGGCATAAAGCAACATGCACAATATGACGGTGAAAATGAAATAGCACAACCACAACTTCATGGCTGTTTGGTTGATGCGAGGACTCAGCTTGTATTGTCCTATACCCGATACCTCGGTGCTAAGCAATATCATACCTCCGCGGTGGTTGAGCATGGGTAATACGGCAACGGTAAAAAGGATGATACCGATACCACCTATCCATTGCAATATACTACGCCACAAGAGGATGCCATGAGGTAGGTAATCGATGTTCTTAAATATACTTGCACCTGTGGTTGTGGCAGCCGATACTGTCTCGAAAATGGCGTCGGTGAACGAGTTGCAAATGCTTAAGAATGGAAGCATGCCCATCAAGGCAAATACAATCCATACTACAGTGCCCAGTAGGATGCCGTCACGACGACCCATCGGTTGACGGCAGTTGCGCAGACGATAGGCCAATGTGCCACCTATGGCGAGGGTCACGATAGAGGATATTAAGAATGCCCAACGGTCGGGCTCTTGATAGAAGAATGATACAATGGTAGGAATGAACATAAACAGCGCCTCGAAACAAAGTAGTATTCCGAGCACACGCAATATTATGCCTATATGTATCTTGTTCATTCTATTATTGTTTTTATCCAAACCAACGGTCTAACTTGCTGAGAGCTGTATCGAGGCAGAATACCAATACATGGTCGTTCTCTTGAATGACGGTATTACCCGACACAATAGTACCTACACCATCGTGTATGACACCACCCAAGGTCATGTCGGACGGAAGGTTTAATTCTTTAATCGGTCGGCGTGTGATTTTAGAACCGGGCTTGGCTATCAATTCAACCACCTCGGCATCAGCCAGGGCCAAACACTTGGCATTGCTTGAGTCGGCATCGAGCAGGAGCTGGAAGATGTGACTTGCGGCAATAAGTTTCTTGTTTATTACAGTACCGATGTTGAGGTTCTCGGCTACGGTTATGTATTGTATATCTTCAACCTCGGCAACCGTACGTGGTACACCCATTTGCTTGGCTGTAAGACAGGCCAGAATGTTGGTCTCGGAGCTATCGCTCAGGGCTATAAACATGTCGGTGTCGGCAATACCAACTTCCGACAACAACTCTTCGTCGCGTGCATCACCCTGAATAATAGTGACGTTGCGCATTTTCTCGACGAGGCGATAGCTCTTTTCACGGTCTTTTTCGATAAGCTTTATCTTTACATTATCACCTACGGTATCGGCTATGCGTATAGCTATGCGACTACCGCCCAAGATGATAATATTCTTAACGTTGACTTGTTCTTTGCCACATATCTCTCGTATGCCTTCGACATACTCGGGTGTTGTGGTAAAATATACTATGTCGCCTTGCAAAACCTCGTCGTTACCACGAGGTATAATGGTGTGGTTGTGACGTTTGATGGCGGCAATGTGGAATAGATTGCTGTTGCTTGTCAACTCATATAACTTGCGGTTGAGTATGCTGGCGTTGTCGCGCAACTTGACGGCGATAAGTATCAATGCACCATCGTGCAGCTCAAACCAACTGCGCGCCCATGTGTGTCGCATGGCGGCAAATACCTCCTCACATGCCAATTTCTCGGGATAGATGAGGTCGTCGACACCCATAGACTTGAAGTGCTTGCGACTCTCATTGCTGAGATACTCGAAGTTGTCGATGCGGGCCACGGTCTTTTTTGCACCCAACGATGAAGCTATGGTACAAGCCACGATGTTGCGAGTTTCGTAAGGAGTTACAGCAAGAAACAAGTCGGCCTCGGCCACACCTGCATTCTTGAGTGTGTCGAATGATGTGGGATTGCCGGTAATGGCAATAAGGTTGTAGTTGTTCTCTACTTCTGAGAGAACATCATCGTTACTATCAACCAATACTACGTCCAGATTTTCGCGAGAGAGCAATTTGGCAAGGTGCAAGCCCACTTCTCCGGCTCCGGCAATTACTATTCTCATTTTACAATCCTTTCTTTACCATTTAGTTGTAAGCAATGTTACAATACTATCAATATCCATGCCACAGAGTTTGTGCAATTCGGCTACTGTACCTTGTGCAATGAACTTATCGGGTATACCTACACGCTTGATGCGGGGTGAGTAGCCATTGTCATTCATCCACTCCATTACGGTGCTACCCAATCCGCCTACGATAGTGCCATTCTCGACTGTTACAATACGGCTGTACTTCGATGCCACTTCGCGCAGGATGTCTTCGTCGATAGGCTTGAGGAATATCATATCGTAGTGTGCTACATCGATACCTTGTGCTTGCGCTTTCTCGATGGCATGCGCTACAGTAGTGCCTATGTTGCCTATGCTCAGTACAGCGATGTCACTATTACCATCGGTTAGTTTGCGACCCTTACCCATAGGGATGAGTTGCATGGGGCAGCGCCAATCGACTATCTCGCCACCGCCACGGGGATAACGTATAGATAGAGGGCCGTGTTCTATGGCTTGTGCTGTGTAGAGCAAGTGGCGCAAGGTGTGCTCGTCCATAGGTGCGGCAACTGTCATATTGGGGATACTTCGAAGGAAACTCAAGTCGAAGCAACCGTGGTGTGTAACACCATCTTCGCCTACGATACCGGCACGGTCGATACAGAATGTCACGGGCAGATTTTGTATGGCAACATCGTGTATTACCTCGTCGTAGGCACGTTGCAAAAAGCTTGAGTAGATGCAACAGAAAGGCAACATACCGTCCTTGGCAAGACCTGCCGAGAAGGTGACAGCGTGCTCCTCTGAGATACCTACGTCAAACGAACGCTTGGGGAAACGCTCCATCATATAGTTCATAGAACTACCTGTGGGCATTGCCGGTGTAATAGAGACGATGCGATCGTTCTTCTCGGCCAACTCAACCAATGTGTGACCAAATACATCTTGGAATTTGCACGGTTGGTTGGGGGCTGTGCTATGGATGATTTCGCCGGTTTCTTTGTTAAACTTGCCCGGTGCATGCCATACGGTAGGCGACTGCTCGGCAGGCAAGAAACCTTTGCCTTTCTTGGTGCAGAGGTGCAATATCTTCGGACCTTTCATGTCTTTGATAGTCCTCAAGATGCGTACAAGGTTTTCTACATCGTGACCATCGGCTGGACCAAAGTAGCGTATGTTGAGACCCTCAAAGATGTTTTGTTGTTTCGACAACAATGACTTCAGGCTGTTGTTAAATCGCAATATCGAGCCTTTGCTGTTCTCGCCAATGAGATGTAGTTTCTTCAAGAATTGATATAGTCCATTGCGCATCTTGTTGTAGCGACGCGAAGTGGTGATGTTGACAAGATAGCTGTTCAATCCGCCTACGTTGTGGTCAATGGCCATATCGTTATCGTTGAGGATAATGAGTAGGTCGTTGGGGTTGGACGAAGCGTTGTTCAAGCCTTCAAATGCCAGACCTCCTGCAATAGAGGCATCGCCAATAACGGCAACAACCTTGCGAGTGGGGGTCTCTTGTTGCAGTTCGGTAGCAATAGCCATGCCTAATGCCGCCGATATAGAGTTGGAGGCATGACCACCGATAAAGGCATCATACTCGCTCTCGGCAGGATTGGGGAAACCACTCAATCCATTCAACTTGCGATTGGTGCCGAAGCGTTCGCGACGACCGGTGAGTATCTTGTGTCCATAGGCTTGATGACCTACATCCCATACAATTCGGTCGTATGGGGTATTGAATACATAGTGTAGAGCTACAGTCAACTCTATGGCACCCATATTCGAGCCAAAGTGTCCGGGATTGGTCGAACATGCGTCAATGATAAATTCTCGCAATTCTTGACACACTTGTGGCAACTCGTTTACACTGAGTTTGCGCAAGTCGGTTGGAGTGTCTATGGTAGTCAGTATATCGGTCTTTCTATCTTTGCTCATGGTTATCTCTTTTTTTGATAACATTAATGGTTATCTTTTTCTCTCTTTTTGCTCTTGTAAACAGGGACGAAAACTATGATGCCCGATGCTATGATTGTGAATATAGTCATAAGGTTAATGGGACTATATGCCAATACACAACCACACAAAATAACCCAAAGGGTTACCAAGCAAATAATATTGAATGTTGTAAACTTTCTCTTTGCCATCTGATTTACAATGAATTATCGTTGTGTTGTTAATACATTATACGCATGATAATGCAACTTACAAATATACTGAAAAATTGTCTTATGCCCAACTCTTTTGTGGCTAAAATATGGCAAAAATATTGATGTGGTGGAGTAAAACGGGCAATGGTGTGTGGGGGTATAAAAAACGTGCACGGAGATAACTCCGTGCACGGTCGATGTATATAGCTTTGTAGCTTGTTATTTGCTCAATGCGGCGATGCGCTCTTCGATAGATTTTATCTTGCTCTCGGCATCGGTTTTTTTCTTGCGCTCAAGCTCTACAACTTGTGCGGGTGCATTGTTTACAAAGCGTTCATTGCCAAGTTTGCCCATAACAGTGCGCAAGAAACCTTGCATGTACTTGAGGTCTTCGTTGAGTTTGGCAAGTTCGGCCTCTACGTCAATGTTGTTGCCGAGGGGAACAGCATACTCGGTGGTACCCACGAGGAAGGCTGCCGAGTTGGCGTCTTTCTCGGTTACGACAGCGATGTCGGATAGGTTGGTGAGCTTGACAATAACACAGTCGTTGGCATTGTTGTGTGCGCCTACAATTTGCAAGGTGAGAGCCTCGCGGTTGGGGATATTCTTTTGCAAACGTACGGTGCGGATACCGGCAATGATTTGCTTGGTTGTCTCAAAATTGGCGATAAGTGCTTCGTCGACGGGTTTAGCCTCGGGCATGAGAGCGGTCATGATGCTTTCACCCTCTTTGCGCTCGGCAAGGTGTTGCCACAACTCCTCGGTAATGAAGGGCATGAAGGGGTGCAACATGCGCAACAATGCGTCGAAGTAGTTGAGTGTAGCGCGATAGGTCTCGGCGTCGATGGGGAGTTGATAGCCGGGCTTGACAACCTCGAGATACCATGATGAGAACTCGTCCCAGAAGAGCTTGTAAACTGCCATGAGAGCCTCAGAAAGACGGAATTTCGAGAATAGGTCTTGTACCTCGATGAGAGTCTTTGAGAGTTGTGCATCGAACCAACGAACGGCAGTAGCCGCTGTCTCGGGTTGTGCAAGGCTTTCGTCTACAGTCCAGCCTTTTACGAGGCGG
>JAGBHF010000024.1 GCA_017935645.1 Bacteroidaceae bacterium
ATACAACCAAATACAAGAACTTGTCCGGCCAATATAGTGTGTTGGTGGTAAGTGTCTTTGGTGTTGTGCTTGGACAACATCAACTCGTAGGATGTAAGTATTCGATATATCTCGGGAGTGATAATCTCACCACGGTCTACAATGCGTTCGCCTGCTTGAACCATACCATCCGATAGTGCTATCTTTTGTAACAGTTCGTCACGCACCTTGTTGGTTGTGATGCTATCGTATAGTACGTTGGCTACAATGTATTTATTAAGATTGCCCAATTGTAGCAAGTGACGTTGGTAGGTGTCGGGAAACTGATTTAATATCTCTTCGTATGCTTTCTTGGGCGAATAGAACTCGACCGTTTCGCGATTGGTAAGTGTATTATCTTCGCGCATGCGTATCTCAGAAACCTTGTTGTCACTCAGTTTCTTATATTGTTCCGATGATATAACACCCGAGTCATAAATGCCTTGAAGTGCGTTTATAAAGGCTCTTTGACTTTCGTTGCTCAAAGCTCCCTCGCCCAATGCTCCCAGCTCAGTGCTAAAGTCTTGTATCATTTGCTTGGCAACGGCATTGTCTTTGATAAAGACCGGTCGCATGTCGTTCATCACGCTGTCGCGTTCATGATTGAGGCGTGCCTCATCTTTATATATAGGAATGTCGAAGGGTGCTGTTAACAAGCTGTATGACCAAGGACGTCCCTCTTGAAATATGTAGCGTGTTTCGCCTTGTCGAGGGAAGAAGTATACCAATAAAGCTACGGTAATGATAAAGAGTATCGAACGAATAAGCCATAGGCTCACTTTATTGCTTTCATTTCTTGGTTTCATATATCACATATTTTATATGTTGTTACTTGGATATGCGTGCTGCACTTTGCACTCCTTTTATCTTCTTGAGCATTGTGCACAATTGCTCAACAAGTTGTGCATCGTGTGCAAATATATCTATTTTTCCTACAAAAACACCCTTTTCGGCCATTATATTGAGCGAGCGCATATTGATATTGAGCTTACCGGTAATGAGATTGGTAATGTCATTGAGCATACCTTTGCGGTCGATACCTTTAACCTCGATTGTTACGGGGAAAGATTCCGATTCGTCGGTTTGCCACATGGTAGATACTATGCGCGACCCATAGCTCGACTTGATTTTCATAGCCTCGGGGCACTCTTGTTTATGTACAATGACAATGCTCTCGTTGGGCGCAACTATGCCCAATACATCGTCGCCGGGTATGGGGTGGCAACAGTTGGCTATGGTATAGTTGGGGATACCATCTTGCGTGCGTAGGATGTAGGTTTGCTTACGGTCTATGCTATCCTTGATGTTGTCGGTGAGCAGGGGGGCTTCTTTGGGTCGAGCTAGTCCGAGTGTAAGGTATTGCATGAACTTATTGTTGTTGTTCTTTGCAAATATGCGACGGTAGGCATTATCGTCGAGCACTACTCCTTTGCTACCCAATTTATAGAAGAACTCATCGGGATTCTTAAATCCGAGTCGTACCAGCGTGCGATTTACAACCTCTTTCGATGGTTGTTGACCGTGGCTGATGATAAAGTCATTGAACGTCTTTTCGCCCAGAGCAATAACTTGTCGACGGTCTTTGCGCAATGCCGCAGCCAACCTCGACTTGGCTATTGAAGTTGTTACATGTTCTGTCCATTCGGCTTTGGGCGATTGAGACTTGGAAGTAAGTATCTCTACTTGGTCGCCACTGCGCAATGCTTGGGTGAACGATACCAACTTATGATTTACCTTAGCGGCTATACAGTGGTAGCCAAGGTCGCTGTGCAGGGTAAATGCAAGGTCGAGTACCGTAGCATGTTTGGGCAGGGTAATAAGGTCGCCCTTGGGTGTAAAGACAAATATTTCGTTGCTGTATAGATTCATTTTGATGCTCGACAGCATATCCATAGCATCGGGCGAGGGGTTGTCGAGGGCATTTTTAATATTCTCTATCCAGCCATTGAGCTCGGTATCTTCGGCTTTATCGCCGGTTTTATATTTCCAGTGGGCAGCCAGTCCGCGTTCGGCTATATCTTCCATCTTCTGCGACCGTATCTGTACCTCTATCCAATTACCATTCGGTCCCATTACGGTTACGTGCAAGGCCTTGTAACCGTTGGGCTTAGGTGTGGCCAACCAGTTGCGAGTGCGGTCGGGGTGGGGATGATATATCTTGGTGATAATGTTGTATATCGACCAACATATATCGGCCTCATCGATATTCTCGGGGCATTGGAACACTATGCGAACAGCATACAAGTCATATACCTCTTCGAAAGGAATATTCTTGGCTTGCATCTTTTTCCATATCGAATATACCGACTTGAGGCGTGCTTTCATCGTGTAGTCGTAGCCTCGTTCAACAAGGCGTTGTTCGATGGGGGTTGCAAAGCGGCTATATACTTCGTGTATGTTACCTTCGCTCTCGGCTATCTTGCGCTTGATTTTGCTATACGAATCGGGATGCTCAAACTTAAAACTTAAGTCCTCCAACTCCGACTTGATGGCATATAAGCCCAGCCTGTGAGCAAGTGGTGCGTAGATATAGGCTGTCTCGCCTGCAATCTTAAACCGCTTGGCGGGAGCCAGCGAGTCGAGCGTGCGCATGTTGTGCAAGCGGTCGGCAATTTTGATGATTATGACACGAATATCCTCGGACATCGTGAGCAATAATTTCCTGAAGTTCTCGGTTTGCAACGAGATATGGTCAGCAACAATACCTCCCGAAATCTTGGTAAGTCCCTCTACAATAGAGGCTATCTTACTACCAAAGAGATTTTCTATATCTTCGACTGTATAGTCGGTGTCTTCTACTACATCGTGCAAGAGTGCGGCACATATAGATGTAGAGCCGAGTCCTATCTCTTGGCTCACGATGCGTGCCACCTCGATAGGATGTAGGATGTATGGCTCGCCCGAGCGGCGACGTACTCCTTTATGTGCGTCACGAGCAAAGGTGTATGCTCGTTTGATAATATCTATTTTCTTACGATGATTGGAGTGCAAGTAGCCATCCAATAGGTTTTGAAAGGCATCCTCTATAAGCTTTTCATCGTTGTTTTTATTCTCTATAAGTTCGTCCATAAAACTTATCTCTATTGTTTATGCACCTCTATCTGTTGGGCGTATTTTTAGCAATATATTTCAAATAGCAAATATACAAAAAGCAGTAAAGATATTTGTGATTGCAGGATTTTTTTTCGACTCTCTTTTACGACTATCGTTGATTTTCATACTCGTCCAAGCTCCACGATTCGCGCCATGGGATGGTAATCTTGTCGTTGTCAAACTGTATGGGCAGCCACACGTAGCGCGAATCTTCAAGGTTGGTCTTATTCCAACGGTCAAACATGGCTATGTATAGGTCTTTTTTGCCATATACTTGTTGTACGTAGGTGCTCTGTGCGTAGAATGTCTTGTCGGCATCGATGCCTGTGCAGGGGTTACCTATCGCAGTCCATTGCCCCATTATCGAGTCGGCTACGGCAAGTTCGGCCTGATTGGGATCCCATCCGGTGCAACCCGACGAGAGCATATAATACTTGCCGTCTTTCTTGAATACTGCGGGTGCCTCGCGACTCATGTCAATGAAGTTGCGGGTGTAGCGTCCTGTTGGTTGCAGATAATCGTCGGTAAGCTCGTTGATGTACATCGTTGCATTGTGCTCCGATGATGCAAATTGGTATGCCTTACCGTCGTCGTCGACAAAGAGTGTTTGGTCGCGACTCATGGCATTGTTGGGTCTGAACGAGCCTAAGTATGTGAAAGGCCCTGTTGGTGAGTCGCTTACTGCAACACCGGCGGCAGCTTTGCTATAGTCGGCACTCTCGACGTGTGCCCACATTACAAACTTTTGTGTCTTGCTGTTATAGATTACTTTGGGGCGTTCGAGCACTTTCGACGGGTGCAAGTCGTGTGTGGGGTCGTCTTTTACAGCCGAGAGTACAATGCCCTCGAATGTCCAATTGACCAAGTCGGCCGATGAGTAACAACTCACACCGGTTACATCGGTACGGTAGCACTCCCACGTAGCCCATTCGGGCAGTATGGTTTCGCCTTTCTTGTACTCGCCATACCAGTAGTACACTCCGTCGTGGTACAACATGCCACTGCCATGGGCGTTAATAGGGTTGCCTGCTGTATCCAGCCACACCTCTCCTTGTACTATATTGCGAGGTTGTGAATTACATGACGCAAGTAGCATAATCGCGACCGTAGCAAATGCAGTGTAAACAATATTCTTTATCATAAGTGTTTAATACCTAATATTATTGAGCAATTAATGCTATTATTTCTTTTTCTTATGAGGTGTATAGGGTCGTTTGGCATCCGACCTATTATTGTTGGCCTTGTAGTTATTGCCACCTCTACTCTCGGGTTTCGGCTGTGTACGCAGGGGGATAAAGGGGCGGTCGCCATATAGTTGGCGAATGAGGTCGGCACGGTGCATGCGATTGAGCGAGTTACGTATTTCCTCCTCACTCTCACGCTGATACCAGAAGAAGTATTTGCGTTGTCCCAGCTTTTGTTCGGGCGTACGTGCTGTAAAGACTTTCTCGCCTGTATAAGGGTCTATGCCGGTATAGTACATCTCGGTGGCGAGGGTCATGGGAGTGGGCGTAAAGTCTTGTACTTGCTCAAGGTGGAAGTTGAGGTACTTGGTAGTTACTGCCAATTCGGCCATAGCCTCTTCGGTACATCCCGGGTGACTCGAAATGAAGTATGGAATGAGTTGCTGACGCAATCCTTCGCGCTTGTTTACCTTGTCAAAGAGTGACTTGAAGGCGTGAAAAAGTGCGAATGATGGCTTGCGCATGTAATTGAGTACTTTGTCGGATGTGTGCTCGGGGGCAACCTTAAGACGTCCCGATACATGGTGAGCTATAAGTTCCTCGGCATAGAGTCGTCCACTATCGGCAATCTCGGGGTTGCGGTGGCGGTGTAGAACAAGGTCGTAGCGCACACCACTGCCTACATGCGACTTCTTGATATCGGGTAGGGCATCAACTTGCTTAAACAGGTCGAGCAATGGGCGGTGATCGGTGACAAGATTAGGACATACGGCAGGGAACAAACAAGAGGGTCGACGGCAACGATGGCAAGCCTCTTGATTCTCACCACGCATAGTGTAC
>JAGBHF010000025.1 GCA_017935645.1 Bacteroidaceae bacterium
GGGTATCGCTCCCACTCGTGCTGCTGCTCGTCAATTAGTGCTCCACCGTCACATCGTTGTGAATGGTAAAGTTGTTAACATCGCATCTTACTCTGTGAAACCCGGCGAAGTTATCGGAGTTCGCGAAAAATCTAAATCTCTCGAGGTTATAGCCGATTCTTTGGCTGGCTTCAACCACAGCAAATATCCTTGGATCGAGTGGGACGAGGCTACTAAGAGCGGTAAGTTCTTGCACCTCCCCGAGCGTGCCGATATCCCCGAGAACATTAAGGAACAAGCGATTGTTGAGTTGTATTCTAAATAATAAGTAGTCAAATGGCAATTTTAGCATTTCAAAAACCTGACAAAGTATTGATGCTGGAGGCGGACAACTTCTTCGGTAAGTTCGAGTTCCGTCCTTTGGAGCCTGGCTATGCCGTTACTATCGGTAACGCTTTGCGCCGTATACTCCTTAACTCGCTCGAAGGCTTTGCTATTACTTCGATTCGCATCGACGGTGTTAAACACGAGTTCTCCTCAATACCCGGAGTAATCGAAGATGTTACAAACATCATTCTCAACCTCAAGAAGGTGAGATTTAAACAAATCGTCGAAGAAATCGAGAACGAAAAAGTCTCTATCAGTGTGTCGGGTACAGATGTATTCAAAGCCGGCGACATCAGCAAGTCGCTCACTGGTTTTGAAGTCCTTAACCCCGAATTGGTAATTTGCCATCTCGATGCAAACGCAAGTTTCAACATCGAACTCACCATCAATAAAGGTCGTGGTTACGTCCCCGCCGACGAAAACCGTACACCCAACGATGCCATCGATGTAATTGCTATCGACTCTATCTTTACGCCTATTCGCAATGTTAAGTACACACGCGAAGACTTCCGCGTAGAGCAAAAGACCGACTACGAGAAACTCACATTAGAAATTACAACCGACGGATTAATCCATCCCAAAGAAGCACTCAAAGAGGCCGCTAAAATCCTCATCCACCACTTCATGCTCTTCTCAGACGAGAAGATCACTCTCGAAGCCGCCGATGCCGATGGTAGCGAAGAGTTCGACGAGGAAGTACTCCGCACACGTCAGCTTCTCCAAAAGAAGCTCGTCGACATGGGACTCTCAGTTCGTGCGCTTAACTGCTTGAAGTCGGCCGACGTTGAAACATTGGGCGAGTTGGTTGTTTACAACAAAACCGACCTCCTCAAGTTCCGCAACTTCGGTAAAAAATCACTTACCGAGCTCGATGAGATGTTGGCTAGCCTCAACCTCTCTTTCGGAATGGATACCTCTAAGTATAAATTAGATAAAGAGTAAAACGATGAGACACAATAAGAAATTCAATCACTTGGGTCGTACCAAATCTCACCGCGATGCACTTTTGTCAAACATGGCATCATCGTTGATTCTTCACAAAAGAATCTTTACTACTTTGGCCAAAGCCAAAGCATTGAGAGTGTACGTTGAACCCCTCATTACTAAAGCTAAAGAAGACACCACTGCTTCTCGCCGTGTAGTTTTCAGCTACCTCCAAAACAAGTACGCCGTTACTGAGTTGTTCAAAGAAGTAGCTGCTAAGGTGGGCGACCGCCCCGGAGGTTACACTCGTATCCTCAAAACTGGCCACCGTCTTGGTGATAACGCTGCAACTTGCTTCATCGAGTTGGTAGACTACAATGAAAATATGCTCAAAGAGAAAGCTGAGAAGAAGGCAACACGCACACGCCGTTCTAAAAAATCAGCAGCTGTTGAAGCTCCCGTAGCCGAGACAGAAACTCCCGCTGCCGAGTAATATTAATTCATTATAACTAAAAAGCCCTGTATTCATACGAAT
Source organism: Bacteroidaceae bacterium (assembly GCA_017935645.1). Classification (GTDB taxonomy): domain Bacteria; phylum Bacteroidota; class Bacteroidia; order Bacteroidales; family Barnesiellaceae_A; genus Barnesiella_A. The sequence goes on from JAGBHF010000025.1 coordinate 1,826, forward strand.
GCGGGGCTTTTTAGTTATGTTATACAGCGAGCTGCTGCGCGAAGCCCTTTTTTTATATTTCTTCGTCCTCTCTCTGATTTCCCATCTCTTTCCCCGTTAGTTAATTAACAATAATTAACTAACGGGGGGGTAATTCATGCCTTTCTTTTTAACTTTGCATACATTATATACTTTTTGCAACGTCGGGCACAATCGACTGGCGCAGCATAACATAAATGTAAGAATAGTGTATGCAAAGATACCTTGTTGCAACTGTTGAGAGATGTATGCAAGGTACACACGTAGCTTTGCTGGCTCCTTGCACATTCTATATCTATGTATTATAAGAAACTTCTAACAGCTATTTATTAACAATGTCGGTTGGGGAGTCACCGCGCACTATGCACACATCTTATGAAAAAGATTACATTTTTTGTATCGGCACTGCTCGTTATGATTCTTCAATCTTGTGGCAGTTCAAAGCAAGTGACAAACGCCAATTATTACGACAATCCTCATGCTGCACAAAAAGAACAAAGGCTTGAGACACTCAACGTAGATATCCTCGTGGAAGAGGAGACGGACAAGTTGCGTGTTGTGGGTATTGGTGAGGATATTGACGAAGCCGACGCTCGCATGGAGGCTATCCGTGCAGGACAAAGAGAGATTGCGAGTTTGCTTGAGACTACTGTTATAGAGTTTACCCGTAGATACCTACAAGATTATGTCAAAGGTAATAAAAAGTACAAAGACAGCCAAACAAACGGTGTTGTTGAATATTCAGTAGCACAAGTAATTTCTGTTAGAGCTGTAGGTACTCCCGACCGCTACAGACTCGAAGATGGTTCATACAAAATTTACCGTTGCATCGAATTGAAAACTCCTACTACAGAAGTTCTTGGTAAAGTTTACGACGACCTTACTCGTGAAGAAATAATCGGTATGGACTACGACCGTGATAAATTTATCAATGATAACATGGAATTATTGCAAGAACTCCGCGCAAAAACCAAATAATGAGATATATTTATAAAATCTTATTGCCACTTGTGGCACTTTTTGTTGCCACAAGTGCTTTTTCGCAAAAACCACAATGGGTAGGAAATACACCCAAAGAACTCAATTATACCTACAAGCTTGTTGAAGTTGTTTCCAATGGCAGTGATCTTGCCGGTGCTCGTGCCAACGCTCTGGAAAATCTTGCCGGCGACCGTCTGTTGACTGAAGGTGTAAGAATCTATCAAAATACGATAGACAGTCGTGAATCGAGCAAGGTGAAAAATCCGAATCAAACAATCGTACAAACCAAGAACACACACACCACGGTAACTACTCATATAGATGGCTCTCCTGTGCAACTGAGTGCGCTGAGGGTAGACGAGTATGCAACTCAAGAAAATGGCATGGTCAAATTGCACACACTCTTTCAGGTGGCCACATGTAGTGACCCTGTGTTTGATAACGTCTACGTTACCGACAAATACGACTTCTCGGCTCGTGTTTTTGTTCCGGGCTGGGCGCAATTATACAAAGGCAGCATTGTAAAGGGTGCGTGCATCATAGCGGCCGAGGCTGTAGGCATTGGTGGTATAGTCTACACCGAAAGCATGCGTGCAGCCTACATGTCGAGGGTATACAGCCAACCTTCCTTTGCCAAAGAATATAAAAACAGAGCCGACAACTTTGAGATTGCACGTAACTGTTGTATAGGTGCTGCAGTAGCTATTTATGTGTATAACCTCATAGACGCAATTGTTGCCCCTGGTGCACGTCGTGTAGTTGTCACCCCTCGCAACTTGCAGCTCACAGCTTCAACTGCAAGTGACTTCAACGGGATTGGACTTAGCTACAGTTTCTAAGGTCGTTATATATCTGCTATACAATATATTGATTTATTTAATAGACTTATAATTTATGAAAAATAAAATTTTCTTCGGGCTATGCTTGTTGTTAAGTTCTTTGATGCTATGGTCATGCATCCAAGAGGAAGTGTCGTACACCGGAAACATCATAGGTAAAGTAACCGATGCAAACACCGGTATGGTATTGGATGGTGTAACCGTGACTATCTCTCCCGGCGGGTTGTCGCGCACTACAGGTAGTAGCGGTATATTTGAGTTTCGTGACTTAGAGCCTAAGCAGTACGAAATACAGGTGCAAAAAGACGGATATACTACCAATAGTAAAATTATCAATGTCACCATGGGTGCTGATGCTGTGGGAGACATTACAATGACTCCTATCGAAAAAAATGGCAAGTTGGCTCTGAGTGTCAGCTCTTTGAACTTCGGTACTCAAAGTACTTCTCTCTCATTTAGCATACTGAACAATGGAAATAAGAGTTTCAATTGGAATATTACCGGCTTAGATAAACTCAATTGGTTGAGTGTTAGTCCCGTATCTGGTACATTGGCAGCAGGAAAGAGTAATGCGGTAACTGTAACACTCAATCGCAATTGCGTTACCGAATATGTAGAAGGTACAATTATTATCAACACCGATAATGAGTCGCTTCCCTTGAAAATTACAGCCAATATCGAAAATGTCAGCTCAAAGATTTCGCTCAGTGCAACCACACTGAATTTTGGTACAGAATATACCACTCTCAGTTTCGACATCAAGAATATTGGTAATGCCGGTGATGTAAACTGGAATATTACAGGTGTCGATGCCGATTGGATAAAAGTATCGCCCTTATCGGGTACAACATCTATGAACAAAAGTAGTGTTGTAAAGGTTGATGTCGATCGTAATAAAATGGATGCCGGTAACAACAGTACTACAATTATTGTCAATGCCGATGGTGAGTCGCTCCGCGTCACAATCAATGCCGAGAAGGCTTCCGATCGTTATCTGGAGATATATCCGAGCGCTCTCTTTTTGGGTACTAACGATTCGGAATCGTTTATTGTCTCATCGCACAATGGCTCCACAGCCTATCAATTGTATGGACGTGGCGATTTTGAATGGGCTTCGTTCAGTAAAGTAGAAGGTGTTATACCCGAATATGATCCCAACAATATTGAAACCGTTGAACTCATATATATCTATGCCGATCGCACCGGCCTGGCTCCGGGTGAGTACACATTTACCCTGATTATTAGCACAGATTTGGGCGATTATGAACTACCCGTATCTATGACCGTAGAGGGAAGCTCCACTCCTGATGTTGTGAGCGGTGAGATTATCTCTTGTCACAGCGACTTGGAGTTTACATTGACAAGTTGTAAAATGTCAGGAACCACAGCAACCATAGAGTATACTGTCCAAAATATCGGTAGCAAGTCTCTCGAACTTACTCTGTGGGGGTCAACCGGAGGATATTCGTATCTATATGACGACTTAGGAAATGAATATAAATTTGGTTCGCAAGGAGCCTCACTTACCTTAGGTAAAGAGTCGAACTCAGCTGGCGTATCGGCAACAATCCCGAGCGGTGTTAAAGTTAAAGGATCTGTCATTATTCCTTACGTCGCAGACGAAGCAGCCTCTTTCAATATATCGTTGCGTTCTACCTTCTCGGGAGCCGACCTCATCTTCAAGAATGTTGCGATACAAGGTCGTAGTAGCAGTTCGCCCGACACACCCCAAACAACAGGTATTGTAATATCTTGTCACGACGACTTGGAGTTTACTTTACTCGATTGCAAACGAGGTGCCGGTGACAAAGTTACACTCACCTACAAAGTGAAAAATATAACCAACAAGCCTCATTACCTTTTCTTGTGGGGTTCAACGGGAGGTCGTTCGTATATCTACGACAATCAAGGAAATGAATATGGATTTGGTTCTAATGGCGCTACGCTGACCCTGGGTAATGAGTCAAGCTCAGCCGGTGTATCGGCAACTATACCTGCCAACGCAGTAGTTAAAGGCTCGATTGAAATAAGAGGGGTAGAGTCATCCGCTACGGAAATGTCTAACATTACATTATATTCGAGTACCTCCAGCGCCGATCTTATATTCAAGAATGTAAAGATAAGATAATGTCAATCTTGCCACAGTAGTCATAGACTGTACTTCCGATAACGAAGTGCAGTCTATTTTTTTATTCTTTGTAGCATGTTCACTGCTATGTCTTACGTATAGTGAGTATCTTTCTCTATATTTATATGTGTATATGGTGTTGCGCAACCGTTTGCATGTTTTATTGCGTGAAAAATGATGTATTTTTTGCTAACGGCACAAAATCGTGCTTACCTTTGCACTCGCAAACGGGAAGAGACCCGCTTGAAAACAGCGAAGAAAAAATTTTTTAAAAAAACATCCTCAAAAATTTGGATGGTATTATAAAAAGGTATTATCTTTGCACCACTTTCGCTCAGTAAAACGAGCGTTGGTAAAAACGAAAGAGATCATTGGAACATTAAAAGAGAGACAATAAGTACAGAACGGGATACATTGTA
>JAGBHF010000026.1 GCA_017935645.1 Bacteroidaceae bacterium
AGATAAAAAACTTCCTTGACCAATATGTTATCGGGCAAGATGATGCCAAGCGCTATCTTGCGGTAGCTGTATACAATCACTACAAGAGATTGTTACAACCGGCAACCACAGGCACTAAAGATGATGTTGAGATAGAGAAGTCTAATATTATACTGGTAGGTCGCACCGGTACAGGAAAGACACTATTGGCTCGCACAATAGCCAAGATGCTGAAAGTACCCTTTGCCATTGTCGATGCAACAGTACTTACCGAAGCCGGATATGTAGGCGAAGACGTAGAGAGTCTGTTAGTACGATTGTTGCAAGCCACCGACTACGACGTGGCTGCCGCCGAAAGAGGTATAGTATTTATCGACGAGATAGACAAGATAGCCCGTAAAGGTGACAATCCCTCGATCACTCGCGACGTAAGTGGCGAAGGCGTGCAACAAGGTTTGCTCAAGCTACTCGAAGGCTCAGTAGTAAACGTGCCACCACAAGGAGGTCGTAAGCATCCCGAACAAAAGATGATATCGATCGACACCAAGAATATATTATTTATATGTGGTGGAGCATTCGAAGGCATTGAACGCAAGATAGCCATGCGTCTCAACACACACGTAGTAGGATACAACAACGACGCCAAAGAGCAAGTCGACCGCGACAACTTGCTACAATATATTGCACCACAAGACCTCCGCTCATTCGGATTGATACCCGAAATTATCGGACGTCTGCCTATACTCACGCACCTTGAGCCTCTCGATCGTGATGCGCTGCGTCGTATCCTCACCGAGCCTCGCAACTCAATTATTCGTCAATACAAAAAACTGTTTGAGATAGATAGTATCAAACTCACTTTTGACGAAGACGTACTCGACTACATTGTCGATACAGCAGTAGAATATAAACTTGGAGCTCGCGGACTGCGTTCGATTGTTGAGTCAATCATGATCGATGCCATGTATGAAGCGCCGGCATCGGGCATGAAAAAACTGCACATTACACGCGAATATGCAAGTGAAAAATTTGAAAGAAGTAGCAGATTGAAAATTTCATAAAATTTTTTACAAAAAACTTGGTAGAGTTCACAGGTTATTTATAAATTTGTTTTTGGGTAGCAATTACCCACAAAATAAGGTATCATCACAAATACTACATTATGGCATCAAAGAACAAATTGGTCGAAGCTCTCAAGAAAAATTTTGGTTTCGACACATTCAAAGGTAATCAAGAAGCTATTATCCGCAACCTACTTGACGGGAAAGACACCTTTGTGCTTATGCCCACTGGTGGAGGCAAATCATTATGTTATCAATTGCCCTCACTCATGCTTGATGGTACAGCCATTGTTATATCGCCACTCATTGCATTGATGAAAAACCAAGTCGATGCCATGCGCAACTTTAGCGAAGAGGATGGTGTTGCTCACTTCATTAACTCATCGCTCAACAAAGCGGCCATCGATCAGGTAAAGACCGATATACTCAGTGGAAAGACAAAATTATTATATGTTGCACCCGAGTCACTTACCAAAGAAGAGAATATCGACTTTCTCAAGCAGGTAAATGTTTCGTTCTACGCCGTTGATGAGGCTCACTGTATATCGGAATGGGGACACGATTTCCGCCCCGAATATCGTCGAATAAGACCCATTATCAACGAGATAGGAAACAGACCCGTTATAGCCCTTACGGCTACAGCGACACCCAAGGTGCAACATGATATACAGAAAAACCTGGGAATGATTGATGCGGCGGTATTTAAGTCGTCATTCAACCGTTCCAATCTCTACTATGAAGTTCGTCCCAAGACTGCCAATGTAGATAAAGACATTATCAAATACATCAAACAACAAGAAGGCAAGTCGGGTATCATTTACTGCTTGAGCCGTAAAAAGGTCGAAGAGTTGGCCGAACTACTCAGCGTAAACGGAATAAAAGTACTGCCTTACCATGCCGGTATGGACTCGGCAACACGCACCGAGAACCAAGATGCGTTCCTGCTTGAAAAGGTCGACGTTATTGTTGCAACCATAGCATTTGGTATGGGTATCGACAAGCCCGATGTAAGATATGTTATACACTACGACATACCCAAGAGCCTCGAAGGATATTACCAGGAAACCGGTCGTGCCGGTCGTGATGGTGGCGAGGGTCAATGTATTACATTCTACGTAAACAAAGACCTACAGAAGCTCGAAAAATTTATGCAAGGCAAGCCTATTGCCGAGCAAGAGATTGGCAAACAGCTGCTTATGGAAACAGCTGCCTATGCCGAATCATCGCTATGTCGTCGTAAATTGCTCCTTCACTACTTTGGCGAGGAGTACAAAGGCGAGAATTGTGGCAACTGTGACAATTGTTTAAATCCGAAAAAACAAGTGGAAGCAAAGGATCTTTTATGTGCCGTTATAGAAACTGTAATTGCACTCAAAGAAGAGTTTAAGACCGAGCATGTTATTGACGTTCTTATGGGTAATAAGACCAGCCAGGTTACTGCTTATCTTCACGATGACTTAGAGGTATTTGGCTGTGGTCAAGGTGATGATGAAAAGACATGGAATGCTGTAATACGTCAAGCTCTTATTGCCGGATATTTGGTGAAAGAAATAGAAAATTATGGCCTGCTTAAGGTGACACCTGCCGGTCGTAAATTCCTCGATAAACCACAGCCATTCAAGATTGTAAAAGACAACGACTTCGAAGAAGTAGAGGAAGAGATACCCATGAAGGGTGGTGCATCGTGCGCTGTCGACCCCGAGTTGTTCTCGATATTGAAGGACTTGCGTAAGAAGATGGCCAAACGTCTGGAACTACCTCCATACATCATCTTCCAAGATCCCTCATTGGAGGCTATGGCTACAACATATCCCATCACTATCGAAGAGTTGCAAAACATACCCGGTGTGGGAGCAGGCAAGGCCAAACGCTATGGTGAGGAGTTTATTAAAGTCATCAAACTGCACGTTGATGAAAATGAGATAGAACGCCCCGAAGACTTGCGCGTGCGCACAATTGCCAATAAATCGAAGCTGAAGGTTTCTATCATACAAGCCATCGACCGCAAAATTGCACTCGACGAGTTGGCTGAGTCGAAAGACCTCGACTTTGACGAACTCCTCGACGAAGTAGAGGCTATTGTATACTCAGGCACCAAAATCAATATCGACTACTTCCTGCGTGAAATTATGGAAGAAGACCATATTGAGGAGGTATTTGAATACTTCAAAGAGAGCGAGAGCGACAGCCTCGAAGAGGCCATCAACGAATATGGCATGGATTACACCGAGGAAGAGATACGACTCATTCGTATTAAGTTCTTATCGGAAATGGGTAACTAAGATTATACTATAAACTTATATATGAATCATATACGCAATTTTTGCATCATTGCACATATCGACCACGGCAAGAGTACTCTTGCCGACCGTCTGCTAGAATATACCAATACCATTGCAACAAAGGATTTGCAAAATCAAGTCCTTGATGACATGGATTTGGAGCGAGAGCGCGGTATTACTATCAAAAGCCACGCCATACAGATGGAGTATGTGCATGAAGGCGAAAAATACATTCTTAACCTTATCGACACTCCGGGACACGTTGACTTCTCATACGAAGTATCACGTTCTATTGCCGCTTGTGAAGGCGCTCTACTCATTGTCGATGCATCGCAAGGTATACAAGCTCAGACCATATCAAACCTATATATGGCTATTGAGAATGACCTTGAAATAATTCCGGTTATAAACAAAGTAGACCTCGACAGCGCTATGCCCGAGGAGGTTGAGGATCAAATCATAGAACTCTTGGGTTGCAAGCGCGAAGATATCATTCGTGCCAGCGGTAAGACCGGTTTCGGTATTGAAGATATCCTCAAGGCAATTGTCGATCGTATACCCGCACCCAAAGGCGATGTAAACGCACCATTGCAATGTCTTATTTTCGACTCGGTATTTAATCCTTTCCGCGGTATTATTGCATACTTTAAGATATGCAACGGTACAATTCGCAAGGGTGATATGGTAAAATTCGTAGCCACCGGCAAGGAGTATGATGCCGATGAAATAGGTATACTTAAGCTCGATATGGTTCCGCGCGAAACCATGAGTGCTGGCGATGTAGGCTACATTATATCGGGTATCAAAACATCGAAAGAGGTAAAAGTGGGCGATACCATCACGCATGTAAGTCGTCCGTGTGATGCAGCCATCGATGGTTTTGAGGAGGTTAAACCCATGGTATTTGCCGGTGTATATCCCATTGATACCGAAGACTTTGAGAACTTAAGAGCCTCGCTCGAAAAGTTGCAACTCAACGATGCATCATTGACCTTCCAGCCCGAGTCATCGGCTGCATTGGGATTTGGTTTCCGTTGCGGTTTCTTGGGATTGCTTCACATGGAGATTGTGCAAGAACGCCTCGACCGTGAGTTTGACATGGATGTTATTACCACCGTGCCCAACGTTTCGTACATGGTGTATGACAAGAAAGGTAACAAGACCGAGGTACACAACCCATCGGGATTGCCCGATATTACACTCATCGACCACATCGAAGAGCCTTACATACGGGCATCGGTCATTACAGCAACCGACTATATAGGTCCTATCATGTCGCTGTGTCTGGGCAAACGTGGTGAGCTTATCAAGCAAGAATATATCTCGGGCAACCGCGTTGAACTGATATACGACATGCCATTGGGCGAAATTGTGATAGACTTCTACGACAAGTTGAAATCAATCTCTAAGGGTTATGCGTCGTTTGACTACCATATACACGACTTCCGCGAAAGCAAGCTCATCAAGCTCGATATTCTACTCAATGGTGAGAGTGTCGATGCCTTGTCGACACTTACACACGTAGACAACGCGGTTACTTTCGGACGCCGCATGTGCGAAAAGTTGAAAGAACTGATACCTCGTCAGCAATTCGATATTGCCATTCAAGCTGCCATCGGAGCCAAAATTATTGCCCGCGAAACTATCAAAGCAGTGCGTAAGGACGTAACTGCCAAATGTTATGGTGGTGATATAAGCCGTAAACGCAAACTCTTGGAAAAACAAAAGAAAGGTAAGAAGCGCATGAAACAAATCGGTACAGTAGAAGTACCACAAAAAGCATTCCTTGCCGTATTGAAACTTGATTAATAAATACATAATAATATGAGCGACCAACGTTACAATTTGCGTGGTGTATCGGCATCGAAAGAAGATGTACACAACGCTATTAAGAATATCGACAAAGGGTTATATCCCCGTGCCTTCTGTAAAATCATCCCCGACATATTGGGTGGCGATGCAGAGTACTGCAACATCATGCACGCCGACGGTGCGGGTACCAAATCGTCTCTGGCCTATATGTACTGGCGCGAGACCGGTGACTTGTCGGTGTGGAAAGGTATTGCACAAGATGCTCTCATCATGAACATCGACGACTTGTTGTGTGTGGGTGCTACCGACAATATATTGGTATCATCTACTATCGGTCGCAACAAGCTCCTTGTCCCCGGTGAGGTTATATCGGCCATTATCAATGGAACCGAAGAGTTGCTTGCCGAATTGCGCGAAATGGGTGTAAACGCCTATGCAACAGGTGGCGAAACAGCCGACGTGGGCGACTTGGTGCGCACAATTATTGTCGATAGTACAGTAACATGTCGCATGCGTCGTAGCGATGTGATTGACAATGCCAATATCGCTGCCGGCGACGTAATAGTGGGTATGGCTTCATATGGACAAGCCAACTATGAGAAAGAGTATAATGGCGGTATGGGTAGTAACGGACTCACATCAGCCCGTCACGATGTATTTGCCAAATATTTAGCTCAAAAATATCCCGAAAGTTATGACAACGCAGTACCCGACGAGTTGGTATACTCCGGCGGATTGAAGTTGACCGACGATGTCGAGGGCGTAAATATAGACGCCGGCAAGTTGGTACTTTCGCCCACACGCACCTATGCTCCTGTCATCAAGAAGTTGCTCGATGTTATGCGTCCTCGCGTGCATGGTATGGTACACTGCTCGGGTGGTGCACAAACTAAGGTTATGCACTTTGTTGAAAACAAGCGTGTTATCAAGGACAACCTTTTCCCCATACCACCTTTGTTCCGCACTATTCAAGAGCAATCGGGAACCGATTGGAAAGAGATGTACAAGGTGTTCAACATGGGTCATCGCATGGAAGTATATGTATCGCCCGAAGATGCAGCACAAGTTATCGAAATTGCACAAAGTTTCGGTATCGAGGCTCAAATCGTAGGTCGTGTCGAAGAGTGCGACCACAACGAGTTGATTATTGAATCGGAAAAAGGTCGCTTTGTATACTAATTGTAACTACACAAGTCTATGATTGTCATTGGAATTGCCGGTGGAACAGGTTCGGGTAAAACCACTGTTGTGCGTAAGATTGTTGAGAGTTTCTGCGAAGGTGAGGTAGCCGTAATACCCCAAGACTCATATTATCGCGATAGCAGTCATTTACCTTTGGAAGAACGCCTCAAGCTCAACTTTGACGAGCCTGCGGCTATTGAATGGGAATTGCTTGTAGAACAACTCAAGCAACTCAAGGCCGGCAAAGCCATAGAGCAACCTACATACTCCTATCTTACCTGCACCCGACAAGACGAGACGGTGCATGTAGAGCCTCGCGATATTGTCATTGTAGAGGGTATTCTTATTCTGTGCGACGAGCAACTACGCAACATGCTCGATATCAAAGTGTTTGTAGATGCCGATAGTGACGAACGTCTCATTCGTGTCATCAACCGCGATATTATCGAGCGTGGTCGTACTGTCGACATGGTTATTGAGCGATACGAGAGAGTATTGCGCCCCATGCACATGCAACACATTGAACCTACTAAACGTTATGCCGACCTGATTATTCCCCAAGGCGGACATAATAAGGTAGCCATAGAAATGATGAAAGACTACATATCGCATAAGCTCAATCGATAAGGCTCTCTGCCTGAACGATTAGGATATAATTACAGAGGGATGCGAAAGTATATTTCGTACTCCCTCTATTTGTAACAATGCCTATGAAATATACATATATAATACATAGTATTATGTGCGCTATTGTGGCAATTGCATGTACTACTATGTGTGGATGTGGCAGTAGCCGACCCAACAACAGCACAACAAACGAGCTTGACTCAATTATGAGTCGAGGTGAACTACGCGTACTTACCCTGTCGGGATCGACATCCTATTTCTACTACAAGGGCGAGGAGAGGGGTTATGAATATGAACTTATCAAGCACTTTGCCGACGATATGGGGCTAACTCTGCAAGTAATTGTTGCCCCTAACATAGCCCAACTCACCAGCATGTTGCTCGACAGCATTGGAGATATTATCGCTTACGACATCCCCATTATAAGCAATACCAAAGACAATGTGATACATTGCGGACCTGAGAATATAACCGAACAAGTACTTGTGCAACGTAATAATCACCCTATAGCCGATGTAGTAGAGCTTGTAGGACGAGACGTCTATGTCGAACGCGGGTCGAAATACGAACAACGACTTATCAATCTGAACGAAGAGTTGGGCGGAGGCATCAACATTCGTTACATCGAACGTGACACGATTGTTACTGAAGACCTCATTGAGATGGTTGCACAAGGCGATATCGACTTTACACTGGCCGATAGCAACCTTGCTCGCATCAACAACACCTATTATCACAATCTCGACACATATGTCAAGGTAGGTTTTCCGCAACGCTCACAGTGGGCAGTTCGCCAACATTCGAGACAACTTGCTCAAGCCGTAAACAACTGGACATCTACACATTACGAAAGCGAAGAGATAAAGAACATTAACAAACGATACTTCGAGTCGAGCAAGCGCATGGGCAAAAATGCTATTCTTTCAGTAGCCGACGGTCGCATATCGCCCTTTGATGAGATATTTAAGAAAGAAGCCAAGGCTATCAATTGGGATTGGCGATTATTGGCCGCCATGGCCTATCATGAGTCACGCTTCGACACTACAGTAGTATCGTGGATGGGAGCACGAGGCATCATGCAACTCATGCCCAAGACCGCCGCAATATTTGGTCTCGGCATGGATAGCATCGCTATGCCCGAACCCAATGTAAGAGCAGCCGTACAGTCGTTATCGGTTATCGCAAACAGTCTGGTAAGCATTGAAGACAGCGAAGAGAAACTCAAGTTTATCATCGCAGCCTACAACTCGGGATTAGGACATGTCTTTGACGCCATAGCCATAGCCAAGAAATACAACAAAAATCCACAAATATGGTATAACGAGGTAGAAGAGGCGATGAATATGAAAGCCAATCCGGAGTACTACAACGACGAGGTGTGCAGGTTTGGTTACTTCAGAGGTCGACAAACAACCACCTATGTGCGCGATGTAATGACACTCTACAACTATTATTGCGAAAAAATACCTCAATAACCCACTAAAAATTAGCCTCAAAATATAGCTTAAGTCGAAAAAAATCACGATATTTGCATCCGTTTTGCAGATATTGAGAATGAATAATCAATCGGCACGCGATTTTTTACTCATTAAGCCTTTGAAATACAACAAAAAAGCAATATCTTTGCAACTCAAAATTTTAAAATGTACATATTAATATAATCGTAAAACGTTACAACAATGACAAAAGCTGACATCGTAAACGAGATTTCGAAAAGCACTGGTATTGAGAAAACAGTAGTTCTTGAAACAATTGAGAAATTCATGGAGACAGTGAAAGACTCATTGAGCAAAGGCGAAAATGTATATTTGAGAGGATTTGGTAGCTTCATCGTTAAACAACGCGCACAAAAGACAGCACGTAACATCTCGAAAGAGACTACTATCATCATCCCCGCTCACAATATCCCCGCATTCAAGCCCGCTAAGGTTTTCATGAACGAGGTAAAATAATTAAGAATTAATTTTTGAACACTTTAAATATACAACTATGCCTAACGGTAAGAAAAGAAAAGGTCACAAGATGGCCACTCACAAACGCAAAAAAAGATTGAGAAAGAATCGTCACAAGAAGAAATAATATATTTCCCTTGTGATTGACAAACTTTCAAAATGCAATCGTCAAAAAAGAACAAACTTATTGATAGTTTTGTCATTAAGTTTGTTCTTTTCTTGATTTACTACCAAGGCTCAATAGGGGCAAGCCTACAACAATGTCCCTAAACAAGTAACCAAAATACAAATATATGTCATCGGAACTCGTAATTGACGTACAACCCAAAGAGGTTTCCATTGCACTGCTTGAAGACAAGCGTCTGGTAGAGTTGCAAAAAGAGCCGCACAACACATCGTATGCGGTAGGAAACATATATCTTGGCCGTGTCAAGAAGTTGATGCCGGGTCTCAATGCAGCATTTGTCGATGTAGGTTACGAAAAGGATGCTTTTCTGCATTATCTCGACTTAGGCCCATACTTTACCACCTCATCGGTCTACACCAAGACACAACGAGGCGAAGGTAAAAAGAGTATAGCATTATCGAAGTTCACCATGCAGAAACCTCTTGAGAAAGAGTCGACCATAGCCGATGCACTAAGCGTAGGACAAGAGATATTGGTACAGATTACCAAAGAACCTATCTCGACCAAAGGCCCGCGTCTTACTGCCGAAATTTCGTTTGCCGGCCGTTTCTTGGTACTCATACCATTTGCCGACAAAGTATCGGTATCGCAGAAAATCAAATCGAGCGAAGAACGCGCCCGACTGCGACAACTTATTCAAAGCATCAAGCCTAAAAACTTCGGCGTTATCGTGCGTACAGTTGCCGAAGGCAAGCGTGTTGCCGAACTCAACAACGAGATGAAGTCGCTCGTAAAGAGTTGGGAAGAGAGCATCGAGTGTGTACGCAAAAAAGAAAAAGCCCCTGCACTTGTCTACGAAGAGACAAGTCGCGCCGTAGGTATGTTGCGCGATATATTCAGCCCCTCGTTCGAGAGTATCTATGTTAACGACCGTGCGGCCTATCAGCAAATACACAACTACGTAAGCATTATAGCCCCCGAATTGGCAAGTATCGTCAAGCAATACGAAGGCGAACTACCCATATTCGACAACTTTGGGCTGACAAAACAAGTAAAATCATCATTTGGTAAGACTGTATCGTTCAAGAGTGGTGCATACATCATCATCGAGCACACCGAGGCACTGCATGTCATTGACGTGAATAGTGGCAATCGTTCGAAGAATGCCACCGACCAAGAGAGCAATGCCATAGAGGTAAACCTCAACGCTGCCGAGGAGATAGCACGCCAATTGCGCCTACGCGATATGGGTGGCATCATTGTCATCGACTTTATCGACATGGCCGATGCCGACAACCGTCAGCGCCTATACGATCGCATGCGCGAACTCATGGCCAACGACCGCGCCCGTCACAACATCCTACCGCATACCAAGTTTGGTCTTATGCAGATTACTCGCCAGCGTGTACGACCCGCACTCGACATTACCACAAGCGAGGAGTGCCCCACATGCCATGGCAAAGGTATTATCCAGCCATCGATGCTATTTACCGACCGTCTTGAGGATAAGATAGCATACATGGTACTCAAGCTCAAGAAACCCGACTTCACGCTACATGTGCATCCTTATGTAGCCGCCTATATCGACAAGGGTGGATTGATGTCTTTAAAGTGGAAATGGAAAGCCAAATACTCATTCCGCTTCAAGATCATCCCCGACCAGTCGCTCGCCATGCTCGAATATCGATTCTTCGACCGCGAGCGCAACGAACTCGACATGAAAGAAGAGGTAGAGATAAAAGCCTAATAAGGCACAATACAAGCTCCCTTATTCATCAAACAGTACGCACGCGCGATAGACTCTATAGCAGATCTGTCGCGCGTTGGCGTATATAGCAAGGCGGGTAGGGCATTGCCGAGCAAGAGCAACTTGAGCGAAGCCACATTGCAATTCCATTGCGTCCGCCCGTATAGACACAAGGATAATTTATTAAGACATAAGAACATAAGGAACATGTTTTTTTTGTGGGTGAAATTCTTTTGTATCTTTTGTCCTTATGTCTATAAAAATCCCATGGCGAGGTCTCTTTTTCTGCCCCTGCGAGCGTTAGCGAGATAGGGGAAGTCCGCGCAGCGGGAAGGGGTTAATTGACAACCCAGACGTAGGGCACTGTTGCGATTAAGCGAGTGCAGGGCCGTGCTTGCACGAGCTATACCGAACGTGAGCAACTTGGTCGATAGACAACTGTCGCGCAAGTGACTGAGGGGTTAATTGACATCCCTACGTATAGTGATATTCTCCAACCCCTTCGGCTTGCAGCC
>JAGBHF010000027.1 GCA_017935645.1 Bacteroidaceae bacterium
AAGCCTCTCGACCTTACGGGGTAAGGGGAAGGTGTCTGCATACAAGTCATGTCAAGCGTTTCTAAGCCTAGAGTCAGACACAATCGTCACAAGCAAGGGCTAAATCTGACACTCGAAAAATTATCTGCGGATTTTAGGTTTATATGAAAGTGACGTGCAAATGGCACCTAATGGTAATGCTTGGTTGTTCTTCAACTATCCCGAGGATGGTACCATCAAGTATGCCGTGCAATTGGTCGACTCTCTCGGCAATCTCGTATTCGGAGAGGAGCCGCTGGTTGTATCGCAATATCCTACTCGTACTTACAATGTAGTGAACGAATATCTCACCGTCGACTCGGAGGGTAATGCTATTGTTGTAGTACACGACTGCCGCTATAGCGACTCCGAAAAAATGGCTATGAGTTATACTGCTTATAAAATATCACAAACCGGCGAATTCCTTTGGGGCGAAGATGGCGTAGCGCTCGATGGCGAGAAAGCTCATGACTTCAGTGCATGTATGGCCACTACTGAGATTGCCGACAAGAGCATCGTATTTGCATGGCAAGAGGTCGATGTTGAAACCTACAAAAATGTACTCCGCATGCAACGCATCAGTCGCGAAGGTGAGATTCTTTGGGATCCTGCCGAAGTGTGCCTAAAAGATCCTAAGGTCGACTATTCTTATCCCTATCTTGTTGATGGTGGCAACAATCAAGTATTGATGGTGTACGCTGCAGGTTCAGCCAAAGACCTCTATGTGCGCAAAATCGACTTCGATGGCGCTTCGGTATGGAGTGAAGATACTCAAATATATCGTGGCGGTTGGGGAAATATTCCTTTGCAATCGGTGCTCGATGTGCAACCTTCGGGCGATAACGGTGTGATAGTGGCATGGTATGACGACCGCTATTTTACACAAATCGAGTCGGTATATATGACTTACGTTAAGACTAACGGTGAAATAGGCTTTGCTGCCGGAGTTGAAGGTCAAAAACTTGGCCTGGCAGGCTGGCGTTCTTTCCGTCCCCAATGTGTATATGACCCCGCAAGCGATAGCTTCTACGCTATATGGGAGGAGAGTAACTCAAGCCAAAGTTGGAACCGTATAGTTGCTCAACGTATAGGCAAAGAAGGTGAGTTGCTTTGGGGCGAAAATGCTCTCGAATTGCGTCCTTTGACACAGGTGAGATATGGATATCAATCGGTGCAATTGGGCGTTCCCGGCGAAGTGGCATTCTTCTATATGGAGAACGAGTCGGGTACTTATGCAGGTGGTGTAAAGACTACAGCTACTGTAATAAATGTAAACGATACTACTCTGCGTCGCGAAAATGACTTTACCGCGTGTGAGAATTCAACTCCCAAGCAAAACCTCCGCACAACAACCATGCACGACGGTCGCTACTGGTTGGCTATGTGGAGCGATGGTACCGAATCGCCCAAAGATCTTGTGATGCACCGTGTCAACAACGACTTGACAGTGGGTGTTCCTGAGAGTAATGCTGTAGAGGGTGTACAAGCTGATGCCAACACATTTGTTGCTCTTGCTACACTTGTTGAGGGTGAGGCCATGTTTGCAACCAACTTTGCAACTGCTACACAAGCCACACTTGCTATCTACGACATCAACGGAGCACTCGTTGCTACTCCCTTCGAGGGTGTGTTGGCTGCCGGTAAGCAATATATCGAATGGAATGCCAACGTTCCCGCCGGTATCTACTTGGCTACACTCACATCGGCTCAAGGTGTTGAGACAGTGAAAGTGCTCGTTAAGTAAGAATACTTATAAAGTTAATAGAGAAAGTCAATATGTAAGGTTCATTTATTAACCTTTAAAACAAAAAAAATGAAAAAGTTATCAATGTTTGTATTAGCCCTTATTGCGGGTGTATTGACATCTGTAGCTCAATGGGGTAATAATGCAGGAGAAAGTGTTGCTATTTACACCGGTGAATCAAACGAGACTGAGATGGCTGTAGCGCCTAATGGCAATACTTGGGTGTATCTCCAAGCACCTACCAATGATGGCAAGGGTACACTTGGCGTTTATTTGCAATTGTTGGACTCGGCCGGTAACAAGCTTTTAGGCGAGCAACCTCTTTTGATTTCGGCTCATCCCACTCGTTCATGGACAACTTGCAACACATACTTGTTTGTTGACCGCGATGGTAATGCTATTGTGGCAGTACACGACATTCGTAATGCTCCCGAAACACAATACCTCAGCTATCACATCTATAAAATCTCTCAAGAAGGAGAATACCTCTGGGGTGAAGATGGTTTAGCACTCGAAGGTACCGAGGCATTCCCCATGAACAGCCACATGTCTATGGCTCAAATGGACGACAATAGCTATGTGTTCACTTGGAATTCGCTCAAGGATAACGATAATCTTTATGAGATAAAGATGCAACGCATCACACCTGAGGGCGAGATGTTGTGGAATATTGCCGACCTACGTATTACCGACCCCGAGAACAAGATAAGCTATACATGGCCTACTGTGGTAGATGCCGGTATGAATCAAGCCATCATTATCTTCTTCAAGGGTAGCAGCTATGATATGTATGCTCGTAAGATTGATTTCGACGGCTCGAGTGTATGGTCAGAGGACACTCGTTTGTATCGTGCCGGTTGGCCCGGCAATATGCCCGCATGGAGCTTGATAAACGTAGAGCCCTCAGGCGACGGTGGTGCCTTGGTTGCATGGAACGACGACCGCTACCTTACCGGTATGGCTACATACATGACCTATGTGAAAGGTAATGGCGAAATCGGTTTTGCTGCAGGCGTTGATGGTCAAAAACTTAGCTACGGCGACTACTTGGGTGCCAACGCAGTTTGTAAGTACGACCCCCACACCGATTCTTTCTTGGCTGTATGGCGTGAGGCTTATTCGGCTGTAATGTTCCGCACAATGGCACAACGCTTGTCGAAAGACGGTGAGTTGCTTTGGGGCGAAGAGGGTCTCGAATTGCACCCCTTCACCAACCACCAATATGGTTACTTCTCAATACAAACAGCTCCCAACGAAGAGGCTGCATTCTTCTACATGCACAACCAAACAACTTTTAGCAATACCGACGCCGGTGTTACACTCGTAAACACTGTCGATCCTACTTTGCGTAGAGATTTCATCTTTACCGATACAGTTAATATTAGTGAGAAAGCCGGTCTTATTTCGTCAAACTTGCACAACAACTCATACTGGACTGTATTGTGGGAGGATGATTATATCGGTAACGAAGCTACTATCCATGTACACCGCCTCAATACTGACTTGACCCTTGGTAGCCGCACCGATGGCGCTGTTGAGGCTGTTAAGAACAACAACACAACATTCTCGGTAGTAACCGATATGGTACAAGGCAACACATTGTTTGCTGTAAACACACCTGTTGCTACACAAGCTACACTTGCTATCTACGACATGCGTGGTGCGCTTGTGGCTACACCCTTCGATGGCATGGTTGATGCCGGCAAGCAATATATCGAATGGAACGCCAATGTTCCCGCCGGTGTATATGTGGCTACATTCACTACTGAAAATGGTGTAGAAACTGCAAAATTATTAGTGAAATAATGCATGTTTCCTCATGGATTAAACAACTACAAACTTATACGGAGAAAAATTGAATTTTTAATCGAAAAAAACATCGAAAAATTGTAGCGTTTTTTTGATTTTTGTATTAAATTTGTAGCTGTTTAATCCGAGGGATTAATTGAACTTAAAAATAATCAAAACAATTATAACATTAACCTTAACAAAAAAACGCTTATGAAAAAGCTATTTTTACTTTTTACACTCTTGTGTGCTACTGTAGCACTGCAAGCTCAAGTAATCTCGGCTTATAAAGTACAAGCCACTCAAGGAACCTACACCGCTATTACCGGTGGTACTGTAATGGATACTACAGGTATGGCTGAGGATATGCTCGAGAAAGTATGGTTCCCCGACAGTATTTCAAGTGAAGTTACTAAGAAAGCCGGTTTCCCCATCGGTTTTGACTTTGAGTACAATGATATTATCTGTAACCAATTCGTAATTGGTACACATGGTTATATCGTATTGGGTCGCGATGAGATCCAACTTGATGCTACACACGGCAAGTGGGTATTTATCCGCGAAGATGATGCCGACAATGCATTGGGTGTTGTTGTTAATGCCGACATTCAAAAAAGAGAGGACACTCAGGTTAGCTACAAGCTCGAAGGTGAAGCTCCCAATCGTACACTCGTTGTTCAATATGACAACTTGGGTATTGAACTCGGTTGGAGTGACGAAGATATTATCTCGGCTGACTTCCAAATCCGTCTCCACGAGACTACCAATACCATCGATTTCGTATTTGGTGAAGCTGTTGGTACATCTGAGAATACAAAGAGCTTCCGCATAGGTTTGCGCGGTAACTACGAAGATATCTGCTCTCTCGAAGAGGGTGAAGAAGAAGGTATGCTCAACTACGTAGGTGAAGCTGGTGACAATAATGTTACTATTGGCTTGGATGATTTCGTAAATGGTGCTACATTTACATTTACACCTCCTGCAGAGTGTGTTGCTCCCATTATGAGTGTTACTCGTTTGTCTCTCGATGCAACAACTCTCGAAGTCTTTGGTAAATTCAACACTACAACCGATGCCGACAAGTATCTCATCATGATTACTGAAGGTACTTGCGCCGACGTACCCCAAAATGGTAAGATGTATCAACCCCTCGACTCTATCGGTAACTCTGTTGTTATGACATTCGATGCTGAGGATACTATCACAATGCCTTGGCAAATCAAATTGAAAGCTTCTACAGAATACGAAGTAAGCATCTATCCCGCCAACACTTACTGCTCAGGTGGTCCTCTTTACGGTCCTGTAACTAAGGGTAAAGTTAGCTCTAAGCCCGCTTCTGCTACTTCTGTAGACATTACTGCTACTACACTCAATACTCTTACATTTGATGTTGTTGCCAACGAAGTTAATAACGTAATGGTATTGCTTACCGACTCTGTTCGCTTAAATCGTCCTTATGCCAATGTTCGTGAGTTTGGTAATCCTAAGGGTGAATATGCTGTAGGTGACCTCGTTGATGGTCTTGGTCGCGTAGTATACATGGGTCCCACTGCACAAGGTGTGGTAGTTGAGGGTCTTGAGTCATCGACTGCATACTATTTGCGTGCTATCAGCTACGATGCCAACTACAACTATGCAACCGAGTATGTAGAGGATGCCGATGCTACTGTAAATACACTCCCCTGGTGTCCTTATCTTGCCAATGAAGATCGCTCTTCTGTTCCCGCAGGTTGGACTGCCGGTGGCCAAGGTAATTTCATGGTAAATGAGTCTGATAGAGGTTATGGTGTTGACGAGTGGAACTTGTTGTGTAACATCAGCCAAAACGCTATGGACGGTGCATTGAATACTATTTCGTTCGGTAAATTCTTTGTAAACCAACGCGATGCTGCCTTCACATTCAAGTATAATATGCACATCTGGCAACGTTTCGGTGGCAACCAAATTTATGCCGAGTGGGCTGAAAAAGATACATTGGCTGTTCAAGTACGTCGCGAAGGCGGTCAATTCGAGAACAAAGTGGTTATCCTTGCTACTAACAATGTGAAACCCGAGGTAGTAACTGATTTTATCCCCGTTGAACTCGACCTTACTGAGTATGTAAACGAAACTATCGAAATCCGTATCTACTGGAACTGCTTCGCAAGCCAAGGTGTTCGCGGTCGTTTCCAAGAGTTGAAGGCCGACGGTCGTCCTATCCCCGTAATTCCTGATGTAAAAGTAAGTGAAATTACTTGGAACAGCGCATTGGTAACATGGCGTGGTGAGCAAGAGACATTCGAGTTTGCTTATGCTAAGGCTGGTGAAGAGTTTGCTGCTCAAATCGTAACTGAAAAACAAGTTGCTCTTACCGACCTTACTCACCTCACTGAATATCAAGTGAAAGTACGCGGTATCGTAGCCGAAGGTGATACTACTGACTGGTGCGAGGTTGTAACATTCACAACTGCCGATCTTCCTGCATGTCCCGTGCCCGACGGTCTTGCACATGCTCAAACCGAAGACTATGGTGACAAACTCACTTGGAACCTCAACGAAGAGCACCTCTCTTGGGATCTCCGCTACCGTCTCGGTGCAAGCACTACTTGGATTGACGTAGAAGGTCTTGAAACCAACGAATATACTCTCTATGAACTCGAAGCAGGTGCTGCTTATGTATGGCGTGTTCGCGCTCATTGCGACATGGATCGCGTGAGTGAATATGCTTCACAAGAAACATTCTATGCCAATGTTTGGTCATCAGTAAGTGCCGCTACAGCCGACCGCTTCAGAGTAGCTGCTAACAACGCTGGTGTTACAGTATACAACTCAGGTGTATTTGTAGAGAGCGTTACCCTCCTCGACGTACAAGGTCGCGTATTGGGTAGCTACGAGGTAAATGCTTGTGATAACATCACAGTTCCCACCAACATGAACGGTGTTGCTCTCGTAGTTGTTAAGACTATCGACAACCAATTCGTATACAAGGTAATAAAATAATATTTTTCATGGAGTAAAGTTTAAGGGTATTTAATACCAGGCCGGCAGGATGCGTGAGCACCTTGCCGGTTTTTTTATTCCGGCTTATACAAAAAAATAGAATAGCAGACCGAGCGGTGATGCTATTCTTTTAAACGGATATTTTTGTTTTGGATTTCTTGGAGATTACTCGTCGCGGATAGCGTCTTGGGCGAGCAACTTGTGACCGATACGGCAGTATAGGCACTTCTTTTGTTGACAATACTCGTTGTAGAGTTGTAGGATGGCTTGGCTGTCGAGTGCCGATTTTGCCTCGATGCCTATGGCGGCAAATCGTCGCACGATGCTGTTCTGCTCGGGTCGTAACGACTCCCATATCCATTGTGCGCGGTCGATGTACCGGTCTTCGCCTAAGTATATGCCGTAGGCGTAGAGTAGGGGTGCAACGGTGTTGATGAGGATAATGTCAATGGCGGGTATGCCCAACACCGATGTAGATGCCGGTGATGTGGTATCGAAGGTATAATGGGTGTCCCAGTAACCGGTTAGCTCTACTTGAAAGAGTGCTCGCATATCCTCGATAGTGTCGGCTTGACACAGACGGGCAAAGAGTGAAAACCCTCCGTGTATGTATTGCGCCAGCATTGCCAAGCGACGGTGTGGGAAATTTTGCGGTCGCAGTCGGAAGAATTTCCATGCCTCGGCAGGCAAAGGTGTAAGCCCAAACTTATTCTGCAAGAAAGTGTATTCGCTTGCAAGTCGGGTATAGTACGGGTCGTCGTCACGCTTATCGGCCAACAGTCCGGCTTGACCTATGAGGAATGCTTCTATCTGCATGATGCTGTCGGCATGTTTCTGCAGGAACGAAAGGGGCAGGCTGCGAGCAAGTCGCTCGAATGCATCGCTGTTGATGCCAAAACCCATATTGCGCGATAGGGTCACGTAGCATACCTCCTCCCAATTGCCTTTATAGAGGTCGAGCCATGTGGCAATGCGTTCGCTCTTGGCTTGTAGTCGTTCCAGAGCAAGGCTGTTTACCCAGTCGGTAATCAGGAATGGGTCAATACCCGGTATACGTTCGCCACACGATAGCTGCGGAGCATTATCTACCAACTTGCTAAAGTCGCCTCGCAGTGTAGGTGCAGCACGCATCACGAGTTGCGGAATTACTTCACCGTTTGAGCGTTTTACGCTTGTATCGTCAAGTTCTACGATGTGCAGTATCACCGAGTCGTAGGCCTTGTCGGTGTGGTGGTTGTGGCGCTTCCAGTCGGAGGCGCGATAGTGAATTTCAATATTACCTACCCACATGCAACCATCAATGCGTATCTTGGCGTTAAAGAAGTCCGGCCCGGCATCATGGTTGAGTCGTCCGGCATCAATCACCTGTACGCGCCGCCCGTCGGTGGTGACAAGGTGCGTGGTGTCGAGCAGTTGATGCTGCCATATATATTGCATGAGTTTTTCCATAAAAGATGTTTATAGAATGAATGGTAAGCAAAAATTAACTCTGTTTTTTACAATATTGGATGCAGTTGGGTATAAAAACTCAAGTAGACTTGTTTTTTCTTCTTATATTTGCAAATTAAACTATCTTTCTTGAAAAAACGGTAATAAGAACCGAAAAATGTGAATGCGAAAATGAAAATAGCACTTATAGGATATGGCAAGATGGGGCATGTGATAGAGGAAATCGCTATAGCCCGCGGTCACGAGGTGGTGTGTCGCATTGATGTCGATAATCAGGACGATTTTGCTTCGCAGGCCTTTGCGTCGGCCGATGTCGCTATCGAATTTACCACCCCGGCAACAGCTGTCGACAATTATAAGAGAGCCTTTGCAGCCGGTGTGCCGGTAGTGTCGGGTACGACCGGTTGGCTGGAGCGTATGCCCGAGATTAAGGCTGCTTGTGAAGCCGGTGCAACATTCTTTTATGCCTCAAACTTCAGCTTGGGTGTCAATGTGTTCTTTGCAGTGAACCGCTGGCTGGCGAGTGTGATGAATCACTTTGAAGACTACAAGGTGAGTCTCGATGAGATACACCATATACATAAGCTCGACCACCCGAGTGGCACGGCTATAACCTTGGCCGATGGTATTATTGATAATATCGACCGCCTATCGTCGTGGAGCGAAACATCGCAAGCCGATGATATACTGCCCATTACAGCACAACGCGAGGGCGAAGTGCCCGGCACACACATCGTGCGATATGACTCGGAGGTAGATACAATTACTATCGAACACCGCGCCAAGAGTCGTCGCGGATTTGCCTTAGGTGCTGTTGTTGCTGCCGAGTTTACCGTGGGTAAAAAGGGTTTCTTGACAATGAGCGATATGCTCTCATTTATGAAATAAGAAAAGTACAATTAAGTATGGAAAAGAAAATAGTAACCGATACAACATCGCAACAACCGCGACCTCGCAATTTGGTGGCTCGCCTTAAGACAGTAAGCACATCGCGTTGGGTGCGATTTGGTGTTTTTACACTCATCTTTGTGTTGTTGACAATATGGATAGGCAGTGCGTGGACACTGTTGGCATATCCGCTCTTTTTTGATATCTATCTTACCCAATACATCCCTTGGGGTGGTTGGCGAAATATCAAGAATCCTATATTGCGCACCGTGTGTGAGTGGATAGATGCTATTGTATATGCCATAGTGCTGGTATATTTTATCTTTATCTTTGCCTTCCAAAATTTTCAGATACCCACACCCTCGCTCGAAAAGTCGATGTTGGTGGGCGACTTCCTCTTGGTAAGCAAGGTGAATTATGGCCCTCGTTTGCCACAGACACCTATCCACTTCCCTTTGGCACAACACACCCTGCCTATTGTCAATACCAAGTCGTATTGCGATGCTTGGCAGTTGCCTTATAAACGCTTGAAGGGTTTGGGTCAAGTTGAGCGTAACGATATTGTTGTGTTTAACTTTCCTACCGGTGATACAGTGGCAAGCAAGATGCCCAACCCCGACTATTATACCTTGGTACACTACTTCGGTCGTGAGGCGGTACATCGTGACAAAGCTCGTTTTGGCGAAATTATCTATCGTCCTGTCGACCGTCGCGAAGCGTATGTGAAGCGTTGTGTGGGTTTGCCCGGTGAGGACTTCGAGATACGCAACAACATTATCTACATCAATGGCGAGGCTATCGCTTCGCCCAAGCGTATGCAACTCAATTACTTCGTAAAGACAACCGGCAACAAGTTGAGTGAGAAGAACTTTGAGGATTGGGGTATCAGTGTTGACGACCGCATGTATGTCAACAACTCATCCAACGCACCCTATCTTTTTGCATCGTTGGGTATTACTCCCAATGCAGCAGGTGGCTACAATCCTGTGTATCACTTCCCTCTCACCGAGGAGGCTCTCGCCAAGGTGAAGGCTTCGAGTTTTGTTGAACAAGTCGTGGTAGAGCCAGGTGAAATGGGTGGCGAAGTATTCCCTATGGATGGCATACACCATTGGACTCGTGCCGATTTTGGACCTCTGTGGATTCCTGCCAAGGGCGAAACATTGCAACTCACTGCCGAGAATTACACACTCTACGAGCGTGCTATACGCACCTATGAGGGCAATAAAGTAGAGATGCGTAACGGTGTTATCTATATCAATGATGAACCGGCTACCGAGTATACCTTCAAGATGGACTATTACATGATGTTGGGCGACAATCGTGACAATTCGGCCGACTCGCGTTACTGGGGTTTTGTCCCTGAAGACCATGTAATAGGCAAGCCTGTGTTGGTACTTATCTCATTGGATAAGGATAAAGGCTGGTTTAACGGCAAGTTCCGTTGGAATCGCTTCATGCGTAGTGCCGATTCGCTTGTAGATTGATACCATTATGTCACACCGAGGCTCGACAATCCTTTGGGGTATAGCTGTAGTCGCAGTGGCACTGCTATCGGCTGTGTTGTGTCGTGTATTTGTGGTGGAGATGTTTACCGTCGCACCACAACAAATGGAGAATACCCTCTTGCCCGGTGATAGAGTGCTGGTCGAAAAGTGGCACTATGGCGTGCGCCTGCCACAATCGTATGTTTCGTTGCCATGGGTCGACACCCTGCCCGGTACCGATCTGCCGGCACGTCTGCCTGAGACCCCGTTGCCATATAAACGATTGGGTGAACAATTGGTGAAACACAATGATGTAATAGCCTATAATTACCCTACCGGCGAGCCCTCTCCCTTGGCACAGTACCCTACAGCCGTGGCGCGTTGTATAGGTGTACCCGGTGATACGATAGAGGCGCATGAGGATATGTTGTATATCAATGGAAAGCCCTCGGTGCAAAGTCCGGTGATAACCGAAGCCTATCTTGTGCCCGACTCGTCGTTGAGTGTGGTCGAAGAGGCTATGAAAGAGCTTTGGGGCGAAGTGTTGCCTCGACAAACTATTGGCGAACAGTCGCTCTTCTATATCGACCGTTATAGTTATAGCAAACTTGCCGACAGAGTGTCGCCATCGCAACTGCCTCGCTTGGTTACGTTGGCACATGACAATTACTATATCGAGCTACCCTCTTATGGCAAAGATGCCATTATAACCCCGCGCAATGCGGCCTTATATGCCCATATCATTAATAGTTATGAGCCCTGCAAGGTGGAGTTGCAAGGTGATACTTTGTATTGTGACGGGCGCAAGATGAGTCGTTATCGTTTTTCACAACCTTATTACTGGGTATTGTGCGACAATCGTACGGCTGCAACCGACTCTCGCAACTTCGGGGTACTTCCTCATAGCCATGTGATAGGTCGTTGCGGGATGATTGTCTTTTCAATAGATGCCGAGCAGAGGGGATTTGACTCATGGCGCATTGAGCGTTTTTTTCAATATCGCAAACTATGAAACATCTATATTTGAGTAGTGCCTACTGGGCTCCTATATCATACTATACAGCGTTGTATCGTCATCGTGGTGCGGTTATAGAGCAACACGATACTTACATAAAGCAAACCTATCGTAATCGTTGTGCTATTGTTGGAGCACAGGGCGTGCAGATGCTTACCGTTCCCGTTGAGAAACCTCAGCCCAATATGCTCATGCGCGATGTGCGCATCAGCGATCATGGCAATTGGCGTCATCTGCATTGCTCGGCCATTGCGTCGGCTTATGGCTCATCACCCTTTTATGAATATTATGCCGATGATATCAATCACTTTTATGAGCAACGGTATGACTACTTGCTTGACTATAATTGTGCACAAATCGACTGCGTGTGTAGGTGGTTGGACATAAAACTCGATATATCGCGTAGCGAAACATTCTTGACCAATATAGGAGACCATATTACCGACCTGCGTGAGGCGATACATCCCAAGCATCCCGATATGACGCTCTTATCGCCCTATATACTCCAACCTTACTACCAAGTGTTTGCCTCTCGACATGGTTTTGTACCTAATCTTTCAATACTCGACCTGTTGTGTAATATGGGCAATGAGTCGTTGTTGTTATTGGCAGGAGTGCGTTAATAGAAATACATAGTAATATATAACCACAGCGCCCATACAGTATATCTGTGTGAGCGCTGTGTGTAATTGTATCGGTGCTTGGCGGGTTTATATTGCCTAAGATTTGCTGATTGTGTATATAGATAATGTAAGATTGTAATAATGCAGCGACAATAACTGCCCTCGGGCTACCGATACTTATGTATATCGAGTGGAGTCAAATTGGGAGTGACCCCTTCTTTTCGTTAAAAGAAAACAGCGACTCTTTTGCGGAGCCGCTGTTTTTTACCTTCACCGGTATCTTATTTACGGATACCAAGCTCTTTTTGTGCAATGATGGCACGGTAGCGGTTGATGTCAGTGCGGATAAGATAATCCAACAAACGACGACGTTTACCTACCAACATTTTAAGAGCGCGTTGAGTGGTATAATCTTTGTGATTTGACTTGAGGTGCTCAGTCAAATGAGATATACGGTATGAAAACAATGCAATCTGTGCTTCGGGTGAGCCAGTATCAGTGTTAGACTTTCCGTACTTCTCAAAGATTTCCTGTTTTTTCTCAGTGGTTAAATACATTTCCTTGAGTTTTTAGTTATGTTATATAATATTTTGAGCGCACAAAGGTAAGCATTTCTTTTATATCTACAAGCGTTTGCCCTGCTTTTTTTATTTTTTCGCATCGCTATTGTCTTGTTTTTCTGCTTTTTGGTACCTTTCGCACTCTTATGGAATGCTCAATTTGGTAGCTGTATTGTTGTAGGCAACTATGTAAATACCTGCCGACGGAGCCGTGATAGCGCCCTCTCCGTGTACCACAGCAAAGCCTTGCATGTTATATAATGTTATGTGACCGTTGTATCGGATGGTGCGATTATCTACAATCAGTTCTCTCTTGTTGTAAATGGGTGTGACGGTAGCCAGATGAGTGCCTATAAATCCATTTATGTTGTACATGCCATTGTTGTGTAGAGGAAGGTCCTCGGTTTGATGTTCTCCCACACCGCTATGCCCATCGTTGAATATAATCATGGGATTGTCGAGGATACACCCCGGGTCGAAGCTGATGGTGTAATACTCCACTCCGTCGATAAGGGTCGTGCGGTTGATGCGTCTGCCGGGCCAATCATCAAGAAGTATAGTTGTCGTATTGTTATACACCCAACTATAGGCATATATCTCCTCCCAATCGGTGCCTTGCGGGTCGAAGTATGCGGTGTAGCTTGTTTGAGAGGGTTTCTTCTCGGCATCACCCCAATGTTGAGCAAGGAAATCAGTTCGTTCACGAATGTTATTTTTCATTGTTGTGCCGTCCTTTGTTACGTTCATGCTGCCATAGTCCGGCCAGCGACGGTCGTCGGCTTGTATGGCTGCCTCGTAGGTTGTGACATAGTTGTCAATGAATGAGTATATATCGTCGAAATTCGCTTCGCGCAGTGATAGCCATATCTCTTTTACCTTTTCTTCAAATCGTGGAAATTTTGCTATTTCGGCAATCCACGTTTGTCCGTAGGGGGGATTTTCATAAATGAATAGTCCGTTGTCACGACGGAAGGTGTTGCCAAAATCCCATACGGGACCGAACTTCCACTTTTGCTCATTACCCATATCGCGGTACATATAGCAGCTACCATGAAATGATTCGGCATTGTCGAGAATCTCTTGTACAATGTAAAAGCGAGCCAATAGGTCGAGGTCGATATATTCCTCCCATGTGGTTGAATTTTTATCTTCGGCATAGATGGCTGCATCTATGGCTGTCATTTGTTCGCGCAAGAAATTCTCTTGTTCTGCCGACAGCTCCTCGGGGGTCTTGTAGGTAAAAATAATACGTTCGCCATTGCCTTCGGTAATGCGCACATGGGGGTCGGTATCGTAATTGTCTATTTCTACCAGCCAACCTCCGGTGATGGCATTGGGGTCGGTCTCATTATCGGCTTGCTCGACAATATTCACGCGGTCGCTATCAACACGTATTGTCTCGGTAAGAAAGTATAGTCCTATATATTCGCCATTAAGAACGACCTCGACGGGTTTTGCAGTAGGAGTCCATGGCATATCAAGCATACGAGCCAATTGGTAGCCAACGGCATTACGCAATCCCGAGAGTTCATCGTCGGCATTAGCCATCAAGGCAAAATGCTTGCTCTTGTTCATGCCCATTATAGCTGTTTTGGATGCAAACTTGATGCGGTAAGGTTTCTTGTCAAATCCATTCCAAGTCCAGTTTCCTCTACCTCTTATCTCGAGTGCAAGTTGGTTGTCGGCACTACCCAGCGCATCTATCCCCTCACATCCCATGGGATCGAGGTAGTATGTGGCTTGTAGATACTCCTCTTTCGATGTGATAGGGGTGTTGTTTTCGGTATTGATGTACATGACAGGCTGTGTGCCCGAGAATGTAACCTCTTGTCCCCAAGTAATCAATGCGTACGAAATAGCGGCCAATAGGCTCGTGATTCTGTAACGTGTCAACATATCGTTTGTATTTATTTATGGAGAACAAAGATAACAAAAGAAACGGATGAATGGGGCGGGTATAAATAAAAAAAAGAGGTTGCACCTCGTGAGTGAAGTGCAACCTCGGTATGTGCGTCAATCTCTACAATTAGAGAGAAGCGATGTCAAATTTAGCAAACTCCATGTCTTTAGCAGCTTTATCGCGCATGTTAGCGTCGAGGCGGAAAGATTGACGGAGGTTAGAAGTTACCATTTGTTGGTTGTTGGTGCGAGCGCCCAATACAGCGAGCAAGTAGTAAGTAGTTGCGTCGGGAGTGGGGATAGCAGCCAATGTAGTGCGAGCCTTGTTGTAGTCATTTACCATGATTTGAGCCAAAGCAGCGTTGTTGCTCTTAGAGTCACCGAATGACTTCACAGCAGCGTTGTAGTCACCTTTCTTGAGGTAGAATACACCCATAGCTTCGTTAACCTCGGGAACTTGACCGGCTTTACCCAATGCAGCAGCAGCTTCGTTATACTCACCATTCAACATGTCGATAAGACCCAAGTTCATGATTACCTCGTCTGAATTAGGAGCGAGCTTGTTAGCTTTGTTGAAGAGGTCAGCAGCTTTCTCATACTTACCTGCTTTGTAGTACATCATACCCAAGTTGTTGTAACCACGGTAGTCCTCGGGATAGATTTCAGTTACCTTGCGGTAGATGTCAGTCTTAGCAGCAGCGTTCTTAGTGATAGCGGCAGCATAGAGCAACTCATCAACTGTAAGAGTAGCGGGATCAGACTCAACGAGAGCCAAGATTTCAGCGTCAGACTTACCGATTACGTTGATAGAAGCTGTGATGCGTGAACGACGCAATTGGGGGAGGATCTCCTCTGCCAAGTCACCGTAGATTGAAGAGAGGTTCTTGATTTCACGCTCACGTTGTTCGGGATCGTTGTACATCTCGAGAACGCGGAGGATCAAGTTCTTGTCTTGGATGTTAGAAGCAGCAACGAGTTCGCGGAAGCCTTCCCAGTCCTCAGCAGTAAATTCAGCTGTGAGCTCGGCGTTGATGTTGTCTTTCTTCCATTGTTTTTGCATCATCTTCACAGTGTTGCCTTCACGACCTTCGGCAAGACGAGTGTTGAGGTCGAGGTCACCATCAGGTGAAGCGTAAGAAGAGATGTTTACGTTCTCAATCTCCAAGTGCTCTGCTTCGTTGGCGAGACGGATACGTTCGTTAAGAGCGTTGATGTCTTCCGATTTCAACTCTTGAGCGCGGATGTTAGTTTGGTGAATGAGGAACTTGATGTCGGCAGTGTATTTCTCTTTGATGATGCGTTGGAACTTGTCGGCAGTGATAGCGGGAGCTACTGTTTCTACACAAGCCAACTCGGCAGTTGCCAATACACCTTCAGCTACTTTTACGCGGGGCAATTCGTAAGTTTTCTTACCTTGCTCAATGTTAAATGCGAGATAGAGAGCCGACTCTTGCATCTCGGGGATGTACTTGAAAGCTACGGGCATAGTGATTACGCCACCGGCTTTGTAAGAAATTGATTGGTCATTGCCTTTTACTTTCTCACCTTGGTAAGTGAAGGGTGTACCTGCAGTCTCACCTTCGGCATAAACCATGTAAGGAGTTACAGTCACAACTGCGTTTTTGTCAAAGTACTTCTCGGGGAATGTACCGGTTACAGTTGCATTTACCATGCCACCCTTAGCTTCCAGCGGAGAAGGATTTACCTTGAAGTAATCAGCTGTGAGCGGAGTCATCTCTTTGTTACAACCTACCAATGTCATCAAACAGAGGAGGAATAACGGGAATGTTAATTTTCTTCTCATAATGTAATGTATTAATAAATGATTATGTTGCATAATTTTCAAGCTACAAAATTAGCTAAAACTTATATATAATTGGGTATGTTTGAACGATTTTTTTGTTAATTTATATAATAATATAAGAATGAACGATTTTAAAACCTTTTTTATTGTTTATTGCGGGGGTGGTGCATGATGATTTCCTCTCGTAAAAAATGTCGGTCAAGGTGTACATACACCTCGGTTGTTGTGATGCTTTCGTGCCCGAGCATGTTTTGTATGGCGCGCAGGTTTGCCCCATTCTCCAGCAAGTGGGTTGCAAACGAGTGGCGCAAGGTGTGAGGGCTTACACGTTTTTTGATACCACATCGTTCGCAAGCATCGCGTACAATGTAGAATACCATTACCCGGCTCAGGTGTCGTCCGCGTCGATTTAGGAACAGGTAGTCTTCCTCTCCCGGCTTTATATCAAGTTCGTCTCGGTATTGTAAGTAACGCTTAATCTCGTCGATAGCAGTGGGCGATATTGGTACAAGACGTTGTTTACCACCCTTTCCTTCAACGCAGATATATTCATCGTCGAGGTATAATTGCGAAAGTTTTAGGTTGACTAACTCCGATACACGTACACCGCAACTATACAATACCTCAAGGATGGCGCGGTTGCGTTGGCCCTCTTGCGTGGAGAGGTCTATTGAGTCAATCATGGCATTAATTTCGTCAACGGTGAGTATCGAGGGCAGGTGTCGTCCTAATCGAGGTGTTTCGAGCTGCTCTGATGGGTCATTTTCTATAAGCCCTTCAAGTTGAACAAATCGAAAAAAGGCTTTGATACCCGATATTACCCGAGCTTGCGAGCGAGCGACGATGCCTACATCTTGTAAGGTACATACAAAGTTGACAAGTGTGTCGCGTTGTGCATCCTGCCACGATTCGCCTGTGGTATCGAGGTAGCGCAACAACTTTTCTATATCGTCTATATAGGCTTCTATGGTATTGCCGGACATACCTTTTTCGAGTCGTAAATAGGCAATATACCTGCGTATGATGTTATCTTGTGTAGTAGTCACTTAATTCCGATTTTTTTTCTACTTTTGCACTGTTGTACGATTAATATTGTGGAAGGAGTCGGTAGATATACTAATCTTAATAGATGTTGTATCTCTTGTATCGCTCTCTATCTTCTACAAAGATAGTAACAAACGAGCGAGAAACATGAAGTTTACTTCAATGTTTTTCACAGCGAGTGCAGTGTATCTTTGAGATTTACTTCAAAGATACCGAATCTTACACAAATGAACAAATAGGTAATACTATAAACCACTTGACGGTAATGAATATACTTATAATTAATGGCCCAAACCTCAATCTGCTCGGTAAGCGTCAAACCGATATTTATGGCACGCAATCCTTTGAAGCCTATATTGATGAGTTGCGACAATTGTATCCTCAGCATCGCATAGCCTATTTTCAATCCAATTGCGAAGGTGCTATTATAGACCGCTTGCATGCCGATGGCTTTGCTATTGATGCCATCGTTATCAATGCCGGGGCATATACACACACATCCATCGCTATTGCCGATGCCATACGTTCCATAACATCTCCGGTTGTAGAGGTGCATATTTCCAATGTAAATGCACGTGAGGATTATCGTCGCGTGTCGTACCTTGCCGAGGCGTGTCGTGGTTCTATTGTGGGTTTTGGCTTGGATTCCTATCGTTTGGCAATTGAGGCTGTTGCACAATTTAATAAATAGACATTATGTACGACGCTATAGAAGAGTATATATGCCGACATATCGATGCTGCCGAGCCGGCATTGGCGCAGCTCGACCGCGATACTCATGTGTATCACCTGCGTCCGCGCATGGTGTCGGGGCATTTGCAAGGTCGCATTCTCAAGATGTTGTGTCGCATGATACAACCTCATCGTGTATTGGAGTTAGGTACATTTACCGGCTATTCGGCACTCTGTTTTGCCGAAGGTATGCCCGAGGATGGCGAGGTGCATACGCTTGAAATTGATGATGAGGTTGAGGATTTTGCCAAAGAGCACTTCGAGCGCTCACCTTATGGTCATAAGGTAAAGATGATAATAGGCGATGCGCTTGAGTCGATAGCGACACTTACCGATACTTACGATCTTGTATTTATCGATGCCAATAAACGCGACTATTTGCGCTACTATGAAGCCGTATTGCCGTTGGTTCGTCCCGGTGGTTTTATTTTGGCCGATAATACCCTGTGGGATGGCAAGGTGGTTACTGAGCCCGACAGTAAGGATGCCCAGACGGTGGGCATTGTAACCTTCAACGACTTTGTTGCCACGGATGACCGTGTGGAAAAGGTAATACTTCCTTTGCGCGACGGACTTACGATTTTGTGGAAAAAACCTTGATAAGATTTGCTCTATAGGCAATAAATGTGTTATTTTGCACACTATAAACTATTTAATGAAAAAGAATGGAGACAACAAGACAAAATAAAATAAGCAGATTGTTGCAAAAAGAGTTGAGTGAGATATTCTTGAACGAAACTCGTAAGATGCCCGGAACACTTGTCTCGGTGAGTATTGTGCGTGTCAGCCCCGACTTGAGTATCGCAAAGGCCTACTTGAGTATATTCCCCTCGGAAAAGGCTCAAGAGACTATCGAGGCGGTAAATGCCTCGTCGCGTGAGATACGCTACCAATTGGCACAACGAGTACGCTTTCAATTGCGCAAGATGCCCGAGTTGCACTTCTATCTCGATGACTCTCTTGACTACATTGAGAATATCGACAACCTGCTTAAGAAATAATTCTTTATCAGCATGCGTCTTGCCTTTCGCATAGCCTCGCGTTACCTCTTTTCCAAGAAGTCACACTCTGCTATCAATATTATTTCTATGATATCGGTGTGTGGCGTGGCTATCATTACGGCAGCACTTATATGTACCCTGTCGGTGTATAACGGATTCTCGCAACTGATAGGCTCGTTGCTGTCCGACATACAACCCGAGGTGAAAATCTTGCCGGTGTCAGGTAAGACCATCGATGGTACCCTTCCTGTGTGGGACGAAATAGCAACATGGGATGAGGTGGCCTATATAACACCTGTTATTGAGGATATTGCACTTGCGGTGTACGACCGTCAGCAACCGGTCAATGTCAAGGGTATTCCCGACGACTACTGCGAGAATATACCTCTTGTCAATACAATCTTGTCGGGTGAATATGCCTTGCGTGACGATATAACTTCTTATGCCATCTTGGGAGCGGGTGTTGCAGTACATATTGAGGCCGGAGCCAATTACTCGCGTCCTATTGAGCTGTATGCGCCACGCCGTCATGGTAGGGTCAATCTTGCCAATCCTGCTACATCGTTTGTGTCGCAGCGTTTCTATGTTTCATCAGTCTTCTACACCAATCAAGCCGAGTATGACGATAATTATGTGTATATACCATTGGATGATGCGCGTACACTATTTGATTATCCCACTGAGGCTACAGCCTATGAACTTTGTACGACCGAAGGTGCTCCAACGCAGCGAGTGATAGAGCGATTGCGTGCCACCTTAGGCGAGCAATATATTGTGCAAGACCGTCTCATGCAGAGTGGTGAGTCGTTTCGTTGGATACAGATTGAGAAGTGGATAACCTTCCTTATCTTGGCCTTTATCCTGCTCATCGCCACCTTCAATATTGTTGGCTCATTAACAATGCTTATTGTCGATAAGCAAGATGACATAGCTACCTTGCGCAAGTTGGGAGCTAACGACAGGCTTATCACCAATATCTTCATGGCCGAAGGATGGCTTATTTCAATGCTGGGAGCGCTCTCGGGCTTACTTATCGGTGTGGTGCTCTGTTGGTTGCAACAAGAGTACGGGCTGTTGCGACTGGGTGACTCCGGCGCGTTTATCGTCGATGCCTACCCTGTGCAGTTGCAATGGTTTGATACCTTTGTTGTTACAATGATAGTGTTGTTGTTAGGGGCTGTTACTGCAGGCTACCCCGCCAAGATATTACGACGTAAGCTGGGAGTGTAATTCGATTTGTTATAATCGGTGTTGAAATTTCTGTAAACCGCACCTAATATTTGC
Source organism: Bacteroidaceae bacterium (assembly GCA_017935645.1). Taxonomy (GTDB): domain Bacteria; phylum Bacteroidota; class Bacteroidia; order Bacteroidales; family Barnesiellaceae_A; genus Barnesiella_A. The sequence continues at coordinate 20,316 of JAGBHF010000027.1, forward strand.
GAAAAAAGAAAAAAACAAACTATTCTTATGGTTTACCCGAAAAAGATGTGTATCTTTGAAAGTTGTTAACTTTAAGAACCGATGAAGCACATCATATTACCCGACAATCGTCCGCGCAGGTTGGTCTTCTATTTAGCGATGGAAGAGTATGTGGCGCGTTGTCTTGACGAGAAGGAGTGCTTCTTCATGTGGCAAGTTGCCCCTACCGTAATCTTTGGTCGCAATCAAGTGCTCGAGGCCGAGATAAATCTTCCCTACTGCAAAGAGAATAATATCGCAATATTCCGTCGCAAGAGCGGTGGCGGTTGTGTATACTCCGATATGGGCAATATAATGCTGTCGTATATCAAGGATGGCGACTCGGTGGGTTTTGTTTTTGACACCTATATGCGTCGTATAGCCTTTGCGTTGCAGAAGGCCGGTATTGTGGCACAAGTGTCGGGTCGTAACGATATATTGGTCGATGGTCGTAAGGTGTCGGGTAATGCCTTTTATCAACTTCCCGGTCGTAGTATCGTGCATGGCACGATGTTGTTTGATACGAATTTCGATCATCTCGAGAATGCTATCACCCCTTCAAATAAAAAGTTGCAAAGCAAAGGCGTAGCTTCGGCCCGTCAACGTGTTACCAATCTTGTCGAGCACACCGATTTAAGCATAGAAGCCTTCAAAAAGCACATGATTGATACCTTGTGCGATGGTGAGCGCATGCTTACCGAGGAGGATATTGCTGCAATCGAAGCCATAGAGCAAACTTACCTCGATGATGATTTTATATACGGTCGCAATCCGCGTTACAGTTTCAATAGCGGTATGTGCCACTGTAAAGCCGGTGAACTGGGAGTGGAAATAAACCTTCGTCACGCTCTTATAGAGCATGTGGAGCTTAAAGGCGATTTCTTCGTGTTGCGTGAGTTTGCTCAAGAGTTGAATGAGTTATTGCGAGGTAAGCCATTGGAACGTGAAGCTATGCAAGAGGCTTTGAAGGATTTCAACCTCGACACCTACATTAAAGATTTGACAACAGATAACTTTATTGAGATAATATTTACAGAAACCAATTAATAACAAAAACCTTATGGACAATCTATTGAAAACCTGTCTTTATGACAAACACGTGGCTCTTAAAGCACAAATGAGCCCTTTCGCAGGCTATATGATGCCTATTCAATATACTTCTATCATTGAGGAGCACCAAGCTGTTCGTAACAATGTAGGTATGTTTGACGTATCGCACATGGGCGAGATTTATGTATCAGGTCCCGATGCCGAAAAATTTGTCAACTATATCTTCTCAAACCAAGTAGCCGGCATGCCCGTGGGCAAGGTGCTCTATGGTTTTATGCTCTATCCTACCGGTGGTGTGGTAGATGACTTGCTCGTGTATCGCATGCAAGCCGAGAATACTTTCCTTCTCGTTGTCAATGCATCGAACATTGCCAAAGACTACCAATGGGTATATGAGCAAAGTAAGGGATTTGATGTAAAAGTTGTTAATGCATCGGACGATGTTGCACAAATAGCTCTTCAAGGTCCTAAAGCCGAGAGCGTAGCAGTTAATTTGTTGGGTTTGCCCGTTGCCGACCTTGAGTTCTATACATTCAAGGAGTTAGAGTACAATGGTCATTATCTCATTGCCAGCCGCACAGGTTACACCGGTGAGGATGGTTTTGAGTTCTATGCCGATCATGAAACAATCTTGGCATTGTGGGATAAACTCTACAACGAGGGTAATGTGGCTGCTTGTGGTCTTGGTTGCCGCGATACATTGCGTTTCGAAGCCGGTTTGCCTCTCTATGGTCATGAAATTGATGTTGATATCACACCCGTTGAGGCCGGTTTGAGCATGTTTGTTAAGCTCGACAAGGAGAACGACTTCTTGGGTAAAGAGGCATGCGCTCGTCAAAAGGCCGAAGGCGTAACTCGCAAGTCGGTTGGTATCGAACTCCACGACAAAGCAATTCCTCGTGCCGAGTATGAAGTAGAAGTAGACGGTAAGGTGGTAGGTCGTGTAACAACCGGTTATCGCTCAATCTCTTGCGATAAGAGTGTATGTGTAGCTCTCGTTGACAAAGAATATGCTGCTATGGGTAGCGAGGTAGAGGTACGCATCCGCAAGAAGACTTTCAAAGGCACTGTCTGCAAACGTCGTTTCTACGAAGCAAAATATAAAAAATAATTCTAAACCTAAATAAACAAAAATATTTAACCTTTAAAAACGAAAATATTATGAGCACAGTATTGAATGGTCTGTATTACAGCGAATCACACGAATGGGTAAAAGTAGAAGGTAATATCGCAATCGTAGGTATCACTGACTATGCGCAACACGCATTGGGTAACATCGTGTATGTTGATATGCCCGAAGTTGATGATGAAGTAGCTAAAGAAGAGGATTTTGGTGCAGTAGAGAGTACAAAAGCTGCCAGCGACCTTATCTCTCCCGTCAGCGGTACTGTTGTTGAGATTAACGAAGCTCTTGAGGACAGCCCCGAGCTTATCAACGAGAATGCTTTTGAGAACTGGATTATGAAAGTGGAGATGAGCGATGCTGCCGAGCTCGAAGGCTTGATGGATGCTGCCGCTTATGAGGCTTTCTGCGCTAACGAACACTAATCCGCATCAGATTATGAGTTTTTCATATTTTCCCCATACCGAGGAAGATATACAAGCTATGTTGGCACGTATCGGCATGAAGTCACTCGATGACCTTTATGCCGATATCCCCAAAGATGTATTCTTCTCGGACGACAAGGAGTATGATCTTCCCTCGGCTTATAGCGAGGAAGAAATACGTCGTCGCTTTGCCGAATTGGAGAGCCGTAACCGTAACCTTACTGTATTTGCCGGTGCAGGTGCTTACGACCACTATGCTCCTTCGGTAATTCCTTATTTGTTGCAACGCTCTGAGTTTATCACTGCCTACACTCCCTACCAAGCTGAGATTGCGCAAGGTACATTGCGCTATATCTTTGAGTTCCAGAGTATGATAGCTTCTCTTACAGGTATGGATTGCAGTAATGCCTCAATGTATGATGGCTCAACAGCTGCAGCCGAGGCTGTGATGATGGCTCTTGCCTCTACTCGTAAAAAAACACGCGTGCTTGTAGCCGATACATTGCCCGTTAACGTTCGTCGCGTTATCGATACTTATGCCAAGTATCGCGGTATCAATATCACCACATTGGCTCATGTCGATGGTGTAACTTCGCTCGACGCTGTTAAGGCCGAACTTGCTGCCGGTGACGTAGCCGGTTTGTTGGTTCCTGCTATCAATAAGTATGGTATCATCGAGGACTTTACCGGTTTTGCCGATGCCATGCACGAGCAAAAGGCACTCTTTATGGTGTATGCCGATCCTTCGGCTCTCGCTGTTGTTAAGACTCCCGGTGAGTGGGGTGCTGATATTGCTTGCGGTGATGGTCAAACATTGGGTATGCCCATGAACTATGGTGGCCCCTATGTTGGTTTCTTGGCATGTAAGAAAGAACATGTGCGCAAGTTGCCCGGACGTGTGGTAGGCGCTACCCGCGATATCGATGGCAAGCGTGCCTTTGTACTTACTTTGCAAGCTCGCGAGCAACACATTCGTCGCGAAAAGGCTACTAGCAACATCTGCTCTAACCAATCGCTCATGGCATTGTATGTTACCATCTATCTTGCTTTGATGGGTCCCAAAGGTCTCAAAGAGGTAAATGAAATGAGCTATGGTGGTGCACACGAGTTGTACAATCGTCTTATCGCTACAGGCAAGTTTACTCCCGTGTTTGACAAGCCTTTCTTGAAAGAGTTTGTACTCAACACAACCTTGCCCGTTGATAAGTTGCAAGAGGCGTTGCTCCGCGAAGGTATCTTCGGCGCATTGCAAACCGAAGAGGGCTACGTATCGTTCTGCGTAACCGAGCGTCGTACTCCCGAAGAAATAGACCGATTAATTAATGTCATAAATACACTGTAAACCATGAAATACTACGATAGATTAGTTTTCGAATTATCGAAAGAGGGACGTATTGGTTACTCACTCCCCCGCAACCCATGGGCACAGCACACTTGTGACATTCCCGAAGGATTGCGTCGTGCTACCGATACCGGCCTTCCTCAAGTAGATGAGTTGGGCGTGGTGCGTCACTATACCAACTTGTCAAATATGAACTTTGGTGTTGATACCGGTTTCTATCCTCTTGGTAGCTGTACCATGAAGTACAACCCCAAGATTAACGATGAAATGGCAGCACTCAATGGCTTCAAGAATCTTCACCCCCTACAACCTGTTGAGACTACTCAAGGTGCGCTTCAACTCTACTACGAGTTAAATCGCTCGCTTGCTACCATTACCGGTATGGCCGAGTGTACACTCAATCCCTTTGCCGGTGCTCATGGTGAGCTTACCGGCTTGATGATTATGCGTCAATACCACCTCTTGCGCGGTGACGTAAAACGTACCAAAGTTATCGTTCCCGATAGCGCACACGGTACCAATCCCGCCAGTGCTGCAGTGTGTGGATTGAATGTTGTTGAGGTGAAATCTCGCCCCGACGGTACTATCGACATCGAGTCGTTGCGCTCGGTACTCGATGATACTATTGCCGGTATCATGATGACAAACCCCAATACATTGGGCTTGTTTGAGACTCGCATCCTCGAGATTGCTCAAATGGTTCACGATTGTGGCGGTTTGCTTTATTACGATGGTGCCAACATGAACCCCTTGTTGGGTCGTTGTCGTCCAGGTGATATGGGATTTGATATCCTCCACCTCAATTTGCACAAGACCTTCTCAACACCTCACGGTGGTGGTGGTCCCGGTTCGGGTGCAGTAGGTGTGGCAGCTCACCTTACCGAGTACTTGCCCAGTCCTCGCGTCATTCGCAATGCCGAGGGTCGTTACGAGATATACAATGGTCCTGAGGCCATTGGCCAAATCTCGGGCTTCTTGGGTAACTACGGTGTATTGCAACGTGCTTATACCTATGTTCTCTCGTTGGGTAAGGAGAATATCCGTTATGCCGGTCCTTTGGCTACACTTAACGCCAACTACATTAAGGAAGAGTTGAAGGATGACTATAAGTTGCCTATCGACACATTGTGCAAGCATGAGTTTGTATTCGATGGTTTGGCCGATACATCTACAGGTGTTACTACCCTCGATATCGCCAAGCGTCTGCTCGACTACGGCTACCATGCTCCCACAATCTACTTCCCCTTGTTGTTCCACCAATCAATAATGATAGAGCCTACCGAGACCGAGTCGCTCGAGACTATTACCGAGTTTATCTCTATCATGAAGAAGATTGCCGAGGAGGCACGTACTATGCCCGATGAGTTGAAGTCAGCGCCCCACAATACTCCTGTGCGTCGTCTCGACGAGACTACTGCGGCTAAGAACCCCATCCTCACTTACACTGAGTTGAAAAACCAAGCCGAATAATCTATGCACACACCTCTTATTATAATAGGAGCAGGCCCCGGTGGTTACGAAACTGCTGTGTTGGCAGCTCAAAGAGGCATCGAAGTTGTTCTTATTGAGGCAAGTGCCATTGGTGGCACATGCCTCAATGAGGGCTGTATACCCACTAAGTCTTTCTGCAAGAATGCTCAAGTAATTAATGACTTGAAAGAAGCTGAGCTTTATGGCATCGAGGGTGTAAGCTACAACTTTAACTTTGCCGCTGTTACCGAACGAAAGAATAGCATTGTATCGCAACTCAAGCAAGGTGTTGCTACCTTGTTGAGCCACAAACTCATCCATCTTGTTGAGGGTAAAGCTCAATTTGTCGATGCACACACCGTAGAGGTCAATGGCGAGCAATATAGTGCCGATAATATCATTATTGCTACCGGTTCGGTAAGCAAGTTCTTGCCTATCGAAGGAGCTCATCTTCCCGGTGTGCTCACATCGAAAGAGATGCTCGAACTTACCGAGATACCTCGTCGCCTGTGTGTGATAGGCGCAGGTGTTATAGGCTTGGAGTTTGCTTCAATCTTCAATAGCTTTGGTAGCGAAGTAACTGTTGTGGAATTCTGTAAGGAGATTCTTCCTCGATTTGATACCGATATTGCCAAGCGTCTCAAACAAAGCCTTTCGAAACGTGGCATAGAGATTCTTACACAAACAGGTGTTACCTCTATCAAACAAGAGGGCGAAGAGATGCACGTGTCGTACAATCGCAAAGGAAAAGAGGAGACTATTACTGTCGACAGAGTATTGATGGCAGTAGGTCGTCGTGCCAATACCGACTCGCTCAACCTTGCCGATGTAGGTATTGAATTTACACCCGCCGGTATCAAGGTGAATGCAATGATGCAAACCAATGTTCCGCACATCTACGCGATAGGTGACGTGACCGGAGGTATTATGCTTGCTCATGCCGCCACATGGCACGGTATTCGTGCGCTCAACCACATCTGTGGTAATGAGAATGATGGTATTCGTCTGGATGTTATCCCCGGTGCTGTATTTACAGTTCCCGAGGTAGCTACCGTCGGTCTTACCGAGGACGAGTGCAAGGATAAAGGTATCGACTATCGTTGTGGCAAAGCATTCTTCCGTGCCAATGGTAAGGCCTTGTGTATGAACGAACCCGATGGATTGTGCAAGGTTATTGCCGATGCCGATGGTAAGTTGTTGGGTTGTCATCTCTATGGCCCTCATGCTGCCGACTTGGTACAAGAGGTATGTGCTCTTATCTCTACCGGAGCAACTGTCGACCAGCTTAAACGCATTATTCACACACACCCCACATTGGGCGAAGTGATACAGACTGCGGCTCACACGATGTAATAAACACGTGTTGACAGATATTGAACAATCGAGGTCGCCTTGTGGCGGTCTCGATTGTTCTTATTATATAATGTGTAGCAATGGGTGACGTGAAAAACATTCTTCTGCGGTATTGTGTTATAGTATCAAACTACAACATCGCAAAATCATAATGACAATGAAGAAGATTCACGGAACAGTTACAGAACAAAATCTGCTCAAGGCCTTTGCCGGCGAATCGCAAGCGCGTAATCGTTACAACCTCTTTGCCGAGGTGGCTAAAAAAGAGGGGTATGAACAGATAATGGGCATATTTGCCGAGACTGCCGAGCAGGAATATGCGCATGCTACTCGTTTTTTTAAGTTTCTCGATGGTGGCATGGTTACTATTACAGCCGAGTATCCGGCCGGTCGTATAGGTACTACCACCGAGAACCTTCTGGAAGCTGCCGAAGGTGAAAAGTTGGAATGGAGTGCGCTCTATTACGACTTTGAGCAGACGGCTATAGATGAGGGCTTTAAAGACGTAGCGGCAGCATTCAAGAAGATAGCCGAGGTCGAGGCCTTTCATGAATGGCGTTATAGGCGCATGTTGCAGCGTCTTGAAGAAGGTACAATGTTTGTTCGCATGGAGCCTATTGCATGGCAATGTCGCAACTGTGGCTACATAATTGAGGATGTTAAGCCTCCGGTTGTGTGTCCCGCATGCTTGGTTGAGCGTGCATATTTCGAGCCCAAACGCAACAATTATTGACCGATTATTACCAGAAAAAAGGCCTGCCGAGGTAGTCGGCAGGCCTTTCTATTGCGAAACTAAAAGTTATCTCTTTGCTTATTATTCCTCAACGGGAGCAAGTTTCACAGTGAAGTGACGCATGAGCTCAGTTTCCCATACAATCTTCACACCGTGCTTGATCTCATTGCGACGGTCGTATACATTCTTCAACGCAGCGGCGATAACGTCCATGTGGTTGTTAGTGTATACACGACGAGCGATACAGAGACGAAGGAGGTCGAGACCACCGAAACGGTTTTCACGAGTTACGGGATCGCGGTCAGCGAGGATGTAACCGATTTCGCAACCACGGATACCGGCCTCACGGTAGAGCTCGATAGCGAGAGTTTGAGCGGGGAACTCCTCTTTGGGAACGTTTGTGAGCACGCGGTCGGCATCAACGAAGATAGCATGACCACCTACGGGACGTTGGTAAGGAATACCATACTCGTCGAGCTTAGCAGCGAGGTAATGTACTTGTTTGATACGAGTTTCGATGTTGTCGAGCTCAGTGTTCTCGTCAAGACCAACAGCGAGAGCATCCATATCACGACCGTTAAGACCACCGTAAGTCAAGAAGCCTTCGAAGGGGATACAGAAACGTTTAGCACCTTCGTAGAAGTCTTCGTGGCGAGTAGCGATGAAACCACCCATGTTTACGAGACCGTCTTTCTTAGCCGACATTGTCATAGCATCGGCATAAGTGTACATCTCTTTTACGATTTCTTTGATAGTCTTGTCAGCGTAACCGGCCTCACGAGTTTTGATGAAGTAAGCATTCTCAACGAAACGTGCAGAGTCGAATACTACGCGTTTATTGTACTTCTCGGCAATAGCTTTAACGGCACGGAGGTTCTCCATAGAAACGGGTTGACCACCGGCTGTGTTGTTAGTTACTGTTACGATAACGAAAGGAATTTTGTCAGCGTTCTCAGCCAATACTTTTTCAAGCTTAGCGGGGTCAACGTTACCTTTGAAGGGGTGCTCGAGTTGAGTATCCTTAGCTTCATCGATAGTGCAGTCGATAGCAAAAGCTTTGCGGCTTTCGATGTGACCCTTAGTAGTATCGAAGTGAGAGTTACCGGGAACGATATCACCGGCTTTTACGAGGTGGCTGAAGAGAACGTTCTCAGCACCACGACCTTGGTGAGTGGGGATTACATACTCAAAACCAGTGAGGCGAGTGATAGTATCTTTCAAACGGAAGAAAGAAGAAGAGCCGGCATAGCTCTCGTCACCCATCATCATAGCTGCCCATTGACGGTCGCTCATAGCGCCTGTACCTGAGTCGGTAAGACAGTCGATGTATACGTGGTCTGATTTCAAGTTGAACAAGTTGTAATGAGCTTCTTTGAGCCATTGTTCACGCTCTTCGCGAGTACTTTTGCGAAGGGGTTCTACCATCTTGATTTTCCAAGATTCTGCAAATGGTAATTCCATATCAATAATATTTTATAAGATTAATGTTTTTATTATTAGGTTTACTTCAAATTCGAACTAAGGTATCTGCTCTCATTTACTCACAGTGCTTTTAGCACTGCAAAGGTAGCTATTTATTGTGAAAGAACGACTCTTTTTTTAAAAAAAAGAACTAATAATGTTTATTAAATGCATCGAATATGTCGGCATGATAGATGTTATCTTCTTCTTTTTGATGGCTGGCATGCCATACCTGAGAGAGAAATGGGTTGTGTCGTGCTTCGCGGTCGTATTGCCAAGGCTTCGGAAAACACTCGGGGCACCAATGGCCTCCTAATAGTATGAGTGCCGGTGTGGCTTTAAATCGATGACCGTCGTAGCATTCCCATTCGAGTGGTGTATAGATGTTGCCTTCAGTCATGCTCTCCGATATGCACTTGCCTCCTCGCCACATGGCTGCTTGTTGCATGTCGTCGATGTTCCACTCGCTTATGGGCTTGTACTCTTTGTATCCATGATTGAGTAGACGTGGTGTCTCATCGGGGCGAGAGAGGTCGGTATGTTCCCAATCGGGCAGTTTTTCCCATGCCTCAAGTGAGCCGAAGTAGGCCGTAATGCGTTGTTCGTCGTTGTCTTCTATCCAGCTCATCGTGCCGAATGGGCGTGTATAGGTAAGAGCTTTCATGCCGGCCTTGATAAGGGATGCCGGTACAATCTTGGCTAATGAGAAGAATGAAGGGAGTTGCTTGCTTAGTGATTCGAAGTATTTCTCTATAGGTATGTTGGCTCGGAAGTGCAGATACTCTTCGAGGACATCGGCATCGCTAAACCAATAGCCGTGGAAGTTGCGTGTTGCAAACCACTTGCGCTCGAATACTTGTTCGGGTGGCGGACACGATAATGACTTGAGAAGTAGTGACTCAAATTCATAGAGTGTGAGGCGGTAATGCTTGCCGCTACTGATGTTATAAAAGCGTCGCCAGAAGGCTTCGGGTAGTTCGGTATCGCACACTCTGGCCAGAAGTCGACCCGAGTCTTCGACTGTTGCCCATTCCAATACACCGTCTACAGGTACGTGGAAAGTAATGGGGTCGGCTCCGTTCAAGATAAGTTTGGGGTATAGTATTCCGGTTTGTCGTAGTGATACCCAATGTTTCAGTCCCGACTCGGCAAAGATGCGCTCGGCGATACATTTCGATATGGCATAGTGGTCGTATACACTCACGTTGATGGGGTCTCCGGTGCGTCCCCAGTGTATAGGTGGACATCGATGGCCGGTTTGTGCCACGCTACCTATATACACGACACGTATTTCGTCGGCATTGGGTTGTGCTTTCACTGCTTGTACAATGTTTTCGGCGGCTGTTATATTTACTCGCAGTGTCTCCTCGGGGTATTTGTCGGCTTTGGGTGAAACCATACCGCCCACGTGCAATACGTAGTCGGCTCCTTTTACGCTTTCTTCTACATCCTCATAACAAGTGAGGTCGCCCCATACGATGCGAATAAATGGCAGGGGTGCGTATAGGCGCATTTTGCGACGATTCTTGGCCGATGGGCGCACCAATAGGGTAATGTCGAATTTATCATTTAATTTTACAAGTTCCTTAAGGCCGGCACTGCCCATAACTCCGGTCGATCCGGTAAGTAATATCGTTTTCTTCATACTCCTACTATTCTCAAATGTGAGGTAAAGATACTAATTCGTATGTAATTTTGCAATGTGTATCTACGTATTTCATGATGAGTATGGCTCCTCTTTGCAGAAAACAGTTGTTGCCAATCATATATAAAAAGGAGGGAGTCACTTCTCTCTTGCGCATGAAGTGACTCCCTCTTTCGTGTAGCTAATCAGGTAATCAGTTTATCACTATTTTTGCATCGAATGTGTTGTCGGCACATTGTACTTTTACAATGTAAAGTCCGTTGTGTAAGTGTGACAGTTCTATAATTTGTCTGTGCATATTATTGCCATCGTATGTTCCTACAAGCATACCATTGGTGTTGTATACCTGTACATTTTCGATTGCCGATGATGCTGACACCAACAATTGGCGACCGGCTATCATCGATATTGCAATCTCATCCGAGTGGTTCTTGTTTACTCCGAGGTCGTCGGTAACATATACCTTAAAGTTGTCTATAACCATATATCCATCACCGGCACCATCATAAATAATGCGGAACATAGGTGTAGCATTTTCTATAGCCGAAGTAATATCGATGCTGTATTGGTAGTCGACCACATCTTCAGGATAAATATCGGCATACCACTCCCACGATTCTCCTGCATCATAAGATACCTCGATGCATACGTATGAAGACTCCCATGCCGAGTAATAGTCCATTGTGCATGAAAGCATTACACTCTCACCTTCGGGGATGCTTGTGTTATTGAAGATAGGTGTGGTCATAGAACAGATGAGGTTGATAAATTCGTTGGCTTCACTCGATATGGAGGCAAAGTTGCCTTTTACTTCGGTGCAAGGAGATGCTATTTCAAACCAATTGTCAAATCGCCAATTGAACATGGGATCGATTTCATTAAGAACTTCAATCATCCAGTTATCGGGTGTAAGATCTCCGTTAAACTCTTGAGTGTAGGGCAACTCTGTTATGGTATAGTCATTAACCAAAATATTTTGCTGGATGGGAAGTGAAAGTTCACCATCGCTATACAAAGCCTTTACCGAGTAGGTATAAACGCCACTAATGTTCTCATTATCGGTATAGGTAAGTGTTTCGCCGGCGGGGATGTTGGCTATCTCGTTATTGCCGCGATATACTTTGTATGACTCCACTGTGAAGTCCGATTTTTTTGCTTCTTGCCAAGAGAGTGTAACGAATCCGTTATCAACGACTGCATCAAGGTTGCGTGCCGGGTAACGGGTATTCATGGCAACTTGGTCACCAATGCGTTGCGACTCGCCATAGGGGTATTCGTATACAGCAGCTACCTCGTATGTATAGACACCTTTTTCCACCCATGTGTTGCCAAATTCGCCGAGAGGTATCTCAACTCCTGCCAAAATACCATTTACATATATCGAATAGTATGCCGGCTCTCTATTGCCTTCGGGAGCATCCCATGTTATAATTACCTCACCCCAACCTTCTTCGTCGTAGTACTCACTTGTTACTTGCACATTGGTAGGTGCATTAAAGGTGCTCTCGGCTATAGTTACTTGTATTGTAGCTGCTTCTGAAACGCCTTGTTCGTTTACAGCCTTTACCTCATAGGTGTATGTGCCGGCATCTTTATCGCTTGTGTCGATATGGTTCAATGAGCACAACTTGTCGGCAAGAAGTTGGCCATCAAGGAATACTTGGTAATATGATGACGGCTCGTCTTTTTCTTGTGCAGCATTGCGACGATTGAGGCTTGTTGAGTTGTTGCTGTTAAATACTTTGTAAGATTGCATTGAGTCGCTTATGTTGCGACGGGTGTATTGCTGTGTACTTAGCATTGCGTCGCTTGATGTACCATTTGATGAAATTACTACATCGTCGATAGTCCATGAAAAGTATAGTGTCGACCACTCGTTTTCCATGTCACTTTGGGCATGAAATGCGATGCGAGTATTGGGTGTAGGCTCTCCTAAGTATAGTGATACTTGTTGCCAATCGTCCAATCCATTGTGATGATTGCGTGCATCCCATATTACTTCCCAAGTCTCTCCGCCATCGTGGCTCAATTCTACACAATACTTGTCGACAAAGTCGGAGAATTGAGCATATTCAAGAATCATCGGGTTGATATAATACCAGAAGTCGAGGTATACGGCATCGTTATATATGGGCGATATGAGTTTTTCATCTTGATTGTAAACAATACCTTCGTGGTATCCCATATCCATATATACCATAGCACTGCCTTCACCCTCTTTTATATAGTACTGCCAGTTATCCAGCTCTTTAAAGTCGTCGGTGGGGTAGTGAAACCAAGAGCATCGGTAATCGGTGGTATTGAAAGATTGTACTTCCCAACCTTCAGAGGGAAATTTTTCGCCTTCAAAGCCCTCGTGTGTCAATATCGCATTGTTATCTCCTCTTTGCCACGACAGAGATACTTTGCATCCTTCCACTTCGGCTTGCAGATTGACGGGTGTAGCCGGTGCTTGTGCCATCAGTGATAAAACTGTTCCCATTGTCACCAGTAATGAGAGGCCTACTCTTTTTTTGTGTTCCATGATAATAGTGTTAAAATGGTTTATAATAATGTTGTTAGATTATTTCTCTTGTATTAATCTTTGTAGGTAGGGCAAATTTATATAATACAAAAGATTGTTGCAATCTTTTATAAAAGACACAATTTCTATTTCGAGAAATAGAAAGAGAAATTGCGAAAAAAGGAAGATAAAGCCCTTATACTCTTTCTTTTGATATTTTTTGATACATCGAAGGCTTGATACCGGTGTATTGTGTAAAGACGCGAATGAAGTTGGCCTGCGATTTGTATCCGACGCTTTCACTTATAGCCTTTATAGTGTATAGACCATAATTCTCATTATCCGAGATGCGTTTCATGGCAACTTTTACTCTACACTCGTTGAGTAGTGTGCGGAAATTCATGCCATACTCGTCATTTATTACTTGCGATACGTATCGTGTATTACTGCCGATAAGAGTGGCAAGGCGGGCTATATTGAATTCATTGTTGCATATTTCTTCCTCATTGGCCATAACCATAATGATGCCTTGCAGAATGTGCATTCGCAATTCATTTGATATGCTCATACCCGAGTCGTTGCATTTTGTATCTTCAACCGACTCTTTTTCTGCTGCGACGGTAGGTTGTGGAGGTGACTCTACATTGCTTGTCTCGTATATCTCTCGTAGCGAGAGTAGGCGCTTTTTGTAGGATTCTTCGCGTTTCAAGGCCTCTTGATTGCGATTATATAATTCGTTGTAGGCCGATGAAAGATGACGCTTTTGTTTCCATATATATGCAAGGAGCATGCAACCCAATAACAGACCGATGGATATGGTCAATATGAGTAGGCGTTGTTGAGATATTTTTTGTTCGTCCTGATGCTTTTGTTCGGTGAGTTGAGATATTATCTCATTGTTACTGTTGAGTTCGTACAAGAATTGGGCATTCTTGAGGCTGTTAAATTCTCTTTGGTTGAATATAGAGTCGTTCAGTTCTATATACAGTGTCTTGTAGTATTGGTGATTGCCACTATCTTTTTTACGCTCGTATATGCCGGCTAAATTTCCCAATGAAACAGCCAGCAGGTCGGTTGTCCCTGTTTTGCGTGCCAATGATTCGTTGAGGTGAAAATATTTCAACGCCGAGTCAAGCTCATTGGTGTGTACATATATTTTGGCGAGACCGTTGTATGCCGCACCGATGCATTGTGTGCCAAGGTTTTCGCTATTGGCTACTTGTGCGGCTTGTTGATAGTAAGCTATCGCTTCGTGGTTTTTTTTCTCGCACGATAGCAGTATGGCGTTGCTTATGAGCAGGTCGTAACGATACCGTATGCGATTGTCCTCTTTATTGGCTCTCAGCAACTCGAAGTATTTTCGAGCATCTTCGGTTTTTTCACAATAGCATAGCGCGCATATAAGATTGTTGAGGGCATGATTATATAGTGCAATATCGTTACATTGACGGGCTACGTCGGCCGATTTTTTGTAAAACGAAACGCTCTGTTCGTAGTCGTTATGTACGCTGTATATATTACCTATATAAATATATATTTGTGATAGTATGTCATAGAAATTGTTGTTTTGAGATATTTTCAATCCCTTGAGCCATATATTCATAGCCTCGGAATAATTGTTCTTCTTGTAGTGCATGATACCGGTCTTTAACATGGCTTCGGCACACATGTTTCTGTGTTTCGGGTTCATGGACTCGCTGTATCTGTTGTAGAGGATACTATAATAGAATATGGCACTATCGGACTTGGCTGTGAAGAGTTCCTCGGCATGCTCATATAGTGAGTCATTGGGCAATGTTGCTATGTATGATAAATCGACATTAGACCAACCATAAAACTCCATGGTCGATATAGCAATGAAGAGTAATATGTGGATAATGCGTTTCATTATAACAATCGTAGCTGACACCAATGCAAAGGTAGTGAAAGGTGTGTGAAGAAACAAATATCTTTGCTACATAAGCGCGACAAGCCCCGGCAAGTCGCTTTGCCGGGGCTTGAGTATAGTATATAAGATTTATTATACTTTATTGGCACGTTTACGCTCAATCTCGTCGAGGATAATTTTGCGCAGACGTATGTGGTGGGGGGTTACTTCGACATACTCATCTTCTTTGATGTATTCGAGGGCCTCTTCAAGGCTGAATACTACGGGAGGAATGAGTTTTACCTTATCGTCCGAACCCGATGCACGCATGTTGGTGAGTTTTTTCGATTTGGTTACGTTCACCACGATGTCGTTGTCCTTGGCATTCTCGCCCACAACTTGACCGGCATATACCTCCTCTTGGGGGAAGATGAAGAAGCGACCACGGTCTTGCAACTTGTCGATGGCGTAGGCGTATGCTGTACCGGCTTCCATGGCAATGAGTGAGCCGTTGGTGCGACGGTCTATATCGCCCTTCCAAGGTTGGTATTCGTGGAATCGGTGTGCCATGATAGCCTCTCCGGCCGAAGCGGTGAGTACATTGTTGCGAAGTCCGATAATACCGCGTGAGGGAATGTAGAACTCCAAGTGTATGCGGTCGTTTTGGGTTGTCATCGATATCATTTCGCCTTTGCGACGTGTTACCATATCGATGATCTTGCTTGAATATTCTTCGGGAAGATTGATGGTGAGAAGTTCTATAGGCTCACATTTCACACCGTCTATCTCTCTGATGATAACTTGTGGTTGACCTACTTGCAACTCATAGCCTTCGCGGCGCATGGTCTCAATAAGCACCGACAAGTGTAATACACCGCGACCATACACACTCCACACGTCTTCGTTTTCGTTTTTTTCTACACGAAGAGCCAAGTTCTTGTCCAACTCGCGAGTCAAGCGGTCGGCAATGTGGCGTGAGGTAACATATTTGCCATCTTTGCCAAAGAAAGGCGAATCGTTGATGGTAAATGTCATTGACATTGTGGGCTCGTCAATGGCTATACGCTCCAGAGGCTCGGGGTTGAGTACATCGGCAATGGTGTCGCCGATTTCAAATCCTTCAAGTCCTACGATTGCGCAAATATCGCCCGATCCTACACGGTTGGTCTTGGTGCGGCTCATACCCTCAAATATATTGAGTTCTTTGATACGTTGCTTAACAATAGAGCCGTCGCGCTTGCACAATGCTACGTCCATGCCCTCGCGCAACTCGCCACGATGTACGCGACCTACAGCAATACGACCTACATAAGAAGAGTAGTCGAGCGAGGTAATGAGCATTTGGGGTGTTCCTTCGAGATATTGAGGCTCGGGGATATGCTCAATAATGGCCTCAAGTAGGGGTTGAATCGAATCGGTGGGGGTGTGCCAATCGGAGCTCATCCAGCCTTGCTTGGCCGAGCCATATATGGTGGGGAATTCGAGCTGTTCCTCGGTTGCATCGAGGCTGAACATGAGGTCGAGCACCATGTCTTGTACCTCGTCAGGGCGACAGTTGGGCTTGTCTACTTTATTGATTACGACAACCGGTTTCAATCCCATTTCGATAGCCTTTTGTAGTACGAAGCGGGTTTGAGGCATAGGGCCTTCAAAGGCATCGACGAGCAATAAGCAACCGTCGGCCATGTTGAGCACGCGTTCTACCTCGCCACCAAAGTCGGCGTGACCCGGAGTGTCGATGATATTGATTTTATAATCTTTGTATTGGATAGAAACGTTTTTCGAAAGGATAGTGATACCTCGCTCTCGTTCAAGGTCGTTGTTATCGAGTATCAACTCGCCGGAATTTTGATTCTCGCGAAAGAGATTTCCGGCCAACAACATCTTATCGACCAACGTGGTCTTACCATGGTCGACGTGAGCAATAATGGCAATGTTTCTGATTTTTTGCATATCCTATTGATTTTCAAACGTCTTATTTGCGTGCTGTAGCTTTAGTACAGCTTGTTATCCTATGTAATTTTCGGGCGACAAAGGTACGAATTTTTTTGAAAAATTACAGCAAGTGTATGGCGTTTTGTAATGGTGTTTTTATGCAATACGTTGCGTTGCGATAGAGTAATTATCTGCAGCGGATACAAATAAAGAATAGCTTCTTGGGAGAATGGAAAACAAGCACTATCTTTGCTGTCATAAAAATCATAACTATGAATTGGAAAGAAAACATCAGGAAAGCACTGCCTTATGTGTTGTCGGTGCTCTTTTTTGCCGTTGTGTCATACCTCTATTTTGCTCCCGAGATATTTGAGGGTAAGGTATTGTTTCAGCACGACACACAGCAGGGTATTGCTATAGGTCAGGAAGCCAAGGCCTTTAAGGAGGCTACAGGTGAAACTACCCGTTGGAGTAACACTACATTCTCGGGTATGCCTACGTTTCAAATTTCACCGTCGTATAGTAACAACGATATTATACGCACAATAGGACATATCTATCAGTTGTGGATGACCTCTCCGGCCTCTTATCTGTTTATCATGTTGGTAGGCTTCTTTATCTTTATGTTGGCTATGGGATGTAAGTGGTACTATGCCGTATTGGGTGCTATTGCTTATACCTTCTCGTCCTATTTCTTTATCATCATTCAAGCCGGTCATATATGGAAATTTATCACCTTGGCCTACATACCGCCCACATTGGCAGGTTTTGTTTGGGCATATAGAGGACGCTATCTGTTGGGTGGTGGCGTAGCAGCTCTCTTTGCGATGTTGCAAATAGCTTCTAACCACATACAAATGACATATTATTTCCTCTTTGTAATTGTCGCAATGGTTATAGCATTTGCTGTGGAACTTATTCGTGCAGGTAAATTGGCTCAATTCCTCAAGGCAAGTGGTGTGTTGCTGGTGGCTGCTGTATTGGCTGTCGGTGCCAACTTGCCCTCGCTCTATCATACGCAAAAGTATAGCAAGGAGACCATGCGCGGTGGACACTCGGAGCTTACACAACCTACTGTTGCAGGTGGTGAGGCCAAACCACAAAGCGGACTGAGTAAAGACTATATAACCCAATGGAGTTATGGTAAGATGGAGACATTCTCATTGCTGATACCTAATATAAAAGGTGGTGCATCGGGTATGTTGTCGAGCCAAAAAGCAGCTGTTGAGGCAGCACCCGCATCGGCTCGTCCTTATCTGTCGCAAGTGAATAGCTATTGGGGCGACCAACCCGGCACATCGGGTCCTGTATATGTAGGTGCTATTGTGTGTTTGCTCTTTGTAATGGGCTGTATTACTATCAAATCGCCTATCAAATGGGCTCTTATAGTGGCTACCATACTATCGATATTGCTGTCGTGGGGTAAAAACTTTATGCCGCTTACCGATTGGTTTATCGATTATTTTCCCATGTACAACAAGTTCCGTACAGTGTCGAGTATCTTGGTTGTTGCCGAATTCTGTATTCCTGTATTGGCTATATTGGCGTTGAAGGAGTTCTTTGAGAAACGTGATAATAAGCAATTGAAAGCCCTCTATATCGCTACCGGTATCACAGCAGGTATTGCATTGTTGGCGTGGATTGTTCCGAGTCTGTTTGGTCCATTCACAAGTGGCTACGAGCGAGATATGGTAGCGCAAAATGCGCAGTTCGGTGTGCTGTTTGACGGTATTGCCGAGGCGCGTACCGCTGTGTTCAAGGCCGATGCTTTGCGCACATTCCTCTTTATCGTAGTGGCAGCGTTGCTATTGTTCTTCTCGGCCAAGGGCAAGTTGCAATCGAAGTGGGCATTGCTTATCATGGGTGTACTGCTCATTGCCGATATGGGTACAGTAAACAAACGTTATCTTAACGGCGACCATTTTGTCGAGAACCGTCGTTTGAAAGACCCCTTCCCCATGACACAAGTAGATAAGTATATCCTGCAGGATCCCGACCCCAACTATCGTGTATTTAACCTTGCCGCAGGCGACCCCTTCAGCGATGCTCGCACTTCATACTATCACAAGTCGGTGGGTGGTTATCATGCTGCCAAGTTGGCTCGCTATCAGGACTTGATAGACCGTCAATTGTCGCGTATGAACATGTCGGTGCTCAACATGCTTAACACCAAATACTTCATCGTTCCCACGCAAGAGGGCAGTATAACTGTAGAACGCAACTCCGAGGCTATGGGTAATGCATGGTTTGTCGACGAGGTGCTATGGGTCGATAATGCCGATGCCGAGATGGATGCTCTTGACACATTTGATCCTGCACACACAGCCGTTATCGACAAGCGTTTTGCTCAACTTATCGACGATATGGCTACAATCGGCACCGAGGGCGATAATATTGTGCTTACATCGTATAAGCCCAATGAGTTGCGCTATAAGAGCAATGCCGCGCAACCCCGTGTTGCTGTTTTCTCGGAGATATACTTCCCATGGGGGTGGCAAGTAACGATTGATGGTGAGGAGGTCAAAGAGGCTCGCGCCAACTATGTGTTACGCGCACTCAACGTTCCTGCCGGCCAACACGAGATAGTATTCCGTTTCGACCCCAAATCGTTGGCTGTAACCGAGAACATTGCGTTTGCTTCAATCGGTGGCATATTCTTGCTACTTATTGCAGCCGTAGCTATTCCCATTATCATGCGCAAGCGTAGTGCTAAAGCATAATAACGAGCAATATAAAGCAAAAAGAAAGAGACCGCACCATCACGGACGCGGTCTCTTTCGTGTTATTGTATTAATGCAATTATCGGCCCGATTGAGTAATCTTATCGCGTAGGCGAGTGTTGAACTCGGTAGCGTTGATAAGATCCTCGATAGTCATGTGCATGCGGTACTTCCAATAGAAGGGGTTGATAGCGGGCACATTGATGCGCTCGTCGAGCGGATTTTCGCGACGTAGGTTCTCGTCCATCGACAACCAATCTTGCAAGGGTAAGATTACCAACATCGAGGGCGATGCAAGGTGTTGCTCAAGGATACGTTCGCAGATATAAGGCTCGCAGAAGTAGGGCGTGTTACCACCAAAACACAATACGCGATTGTAGAAGTCTTGCATGGCGGCACGATCCTCTTCCCACCATGCGCGTATGCCCGACATATCGTGAGTCGATGTTGTACCTACCGAGAGGTAAGGATAATTCCATGTGCAACCAAATTGGCTGTTTACATCCTTGGGCATGCGTTGTACCTCGAGTGAGAGGATTTGCAATTGGTTCATCACCGCAGGCACGCAGTGGGGTATCATACCCAAGTCCTCACCGCACACGAGCATGTTGGTAGCCGATAGTAGCGGGGGCAACTTCTTCATTGCCTCGTGATACCAGAAGTCGTTGTGACGATAGTAGTAGAAGTCGTTATACAAGGCGTCAAAGGCGTGACGTTGGTACTCGGGCATCGATTGGTATATGTACGATTGCCATGCCGATATGCGGGGATGGTAGTGTCCTATCTTCACGGGGTCCTCGACAAAGAGTACTTCGTCGTGTAGGCGCATAAGACCTTCGCATATAACCTTGCTACGCTCGTCGTCTTGTCCGGCAAAGAGTTCGTGTACCTTGCGTTGTGTGTTGACCTCGGGTCGCATACCGTAGCAACCGCCTCCAAGGGGTGATAGATATTGTTCGCGCACCTCCTCGGTGTATTGACCGAAGATGTCGCCCAACATGTAGTCGCGTACGTAGGGGTAAGTGTAGAGGTTCTTATCGAAGTGAAATCCGCGTGAAGCCAACTCGTCGGCCGAGAAGGGCATTGCAGGGCTGAAGTGTCCGAGAAGACCATGCAAGGCATCGTAGGGAATCTCCCAAATGCGGAAGAAACCTAAGATGTGGTCAATGCGGTAGGCATCGAAATACTCTGCCATCTTGCTGAAACGAGATTTCCACCACACGTAGCCATCTTTGTCCATTTCATCCCAGTTGTAAGTGGGCAAGAACCAGTTTTGACCTAATACCGAGAAGTCATCAGGCGGAGCACCCGCTTGACTGTTCAGGTGGAAATATTTGGGAGTAGCCCATGCGTCGGCACTGCGGGGGCTAATACCGATGGGTATATCGCCCTTGAGAACAACACCTTTGCTGTGTGCATAGTCGCGAGTGGCGAGCAGTTGCAAGTGCAAGTGGTATTGTGTGAAGTAGTGCAAGCGCATAGTGTTGCAATAGGGGCTCTCAGGTGCATCAAAAGATGCAATGGTGTTGGCATCGTATACAGCGTATGCGCCCCATTGGTTGAAGTCGGGTGTGCCGGTTTCGCTACACAATGTGCGATAGGCTGCATAAGGAACGAGCCAATATTTGTTTTCGTTGAAGAACTTCAAGAACTCTTTCGATACCAAGGTGGCATTGCCCTCTTGCTCGAAAATCTCTTTCAGATATTCGTTTTTGAGGCTGTTGACACGCTCATAGTCAACATCGGGCAGTGAGTTCAACTCCTTTTGTGCTTGCTCGTAGTATTTGCAACGCTCTTTGTCCTTAAGGCTACCTACCTCGTCGAGGCGTAGGTATTGGGGGTGAAGTGCGTAGATAGAGTTGGCACTATAGGGGTATGAATCTTGCCATGTGCCGGTCATGGTGGTGTCGTTGATAGGCAGGATTTGGATAATACGTTGCTCGGTAATGGCAGCCCAATCGACAAGCAAACGAATATCGGCAAAGTCGCCCACACCGAAACTCTTCTCACTGCGGAGCGAGAAGACGGGTACTGCAACACCGGCGCCTTTCCATGTGCGAGTGTAGGCAGTAACTTGTGAGTCGGCTATTACGATAGCATCGCAATCGGCTGTTTGGGGTACGATAAAGTGGCGGTTGTTACGATTTTCCCAAGTTTTTACTTCGCCGCTCTTGGCATCAAGAATGACATATTTATATTCAAATTCACCACCGGCTTTGGCTGCATCGAGTACTGCAGTCCAAGTGGGGAAGAGGTTGTCATTCATTTTTACAGCCTTCTTGATATCCCATTCGCCCAGAGCCTTGCAGCTACCCGAGATGGCCAATACCTCGTCGGGTGCAATAGAAGCCGATTTTACTTGAATGAGTATTGAGCCGGTCTTGGCTGCTTGTGTGGTCTTTTTGGGACTTTTGCGAGCGTAGATACTGTGTGTAAAAGCCGAGCTGAAAAATGCGTTGTCAACCGGTATGTCGTTCCATGTATCAAAAACGCGACACGATTTTACATCCTTTTTGATGTGTAAGGTGTGAGCTTCACCCCACTCTTTGCGTATTTGTTCGTTGTTGCGACATACTACGTAGTGGTATTTTATGGTAGTTGCTTGTGGACAATCAAGCTCTATTTGCCAATTGTCAGCATCTACATATGTAAGGGGAAGAATTTGTTCCGAGCCTTCGAGCATAAGTCCGATAGACTCTCCCCAATAAGTGTGGTACTTAACGCTTAATATTAACGTCATGTGCAATGGTTTTAATGAGTTTTGGGCTAAATTACTAAAAACTCTAAGAGCATGGTGGCGTTTTTAATGTTTTTTGTACAGGGTGTAGTGCAAACGTTTTCGTATTCGGCTCTGTTTGGTGAATATCTAATCTATAAATATAGGTGTTAGCGACTTACATATTTGTGGGTGTATTGTCCCTTGTTGGTTGTCACCTGTATGTAATGTATGCCCTTGTATCCATTGGGAATTGTCATCTGCATGGGTGTATTGGCAGGATGCTTTTCTATGTTGTATGTGCCTATAAGCATACCTGTGGCGTTGTAGATGCGCAATTGTGTGGGATACTCACTTTCGTTATAGTAGAGCGTGAAATCACCGTCGCCTATGGTGGGATACAATTGAATGTTGGTATCGAGTGCGGGTGATGTTATGTTGCTACTATCGAAGATGTGGCAGAGTCCTCCATATAGGTTTACCTTGCCATGTCCTGCCGACTCGGTGTGGGTTGTGTACTCGTCTTTAATGGCAGTAAGTTTCAATATCTCCTTGGCCTCTTCGGGTGTCATGTCGGGCTTGGCTTGTAACCATATGGCGTAAGTACCGGTTACAATGGGTGCGGCCATTGATGTACCCGAGCTGAGTCCGTAGTAAGTTGTGTCATTGTGGAAGACAAACTCATTGGTTGTCATGCCGAACATGTTGCCTATCAACATTTTGTTATAGGCCGATGTGATAAGGCTTCCCGGTGCGATGATGTCGGGTTTGATGCGACCGTCGGCTGTGTGACCAAGGCTCGAGAAGGGGCTGACGGCATTTATCTCATAGCCGGTGGTGTAGTTGTTGCCTCTGATGCACAACTTGCTGTCGTCGGTGGTGTAAGCTCCTACCGATGTGATGCGCTTGCCGGTACCACCGGTCTCATTGAGTGTCATCAATGTATCGCCGTGTAACCATCCATCGAAGCCGTGAGTGGTGAATACCGTGGCGGGTGCATTGGTCCACATATCCAATCGACCCTTTTCGCCCTTGACTTTCATCGCAAAATAGCAGTTGCCAATGTTGTTAATGCCGCTTACTACTATTTGGGTATTGTATTTGTTGTTGAATGGTGATAGTTGCGATGTGGCAGTTACGGTTATTTCACGTTGGAAATAGTTCAGTGTAGTTTCGTATAGAGAATCTAAAGGCATCCAGCCGGTAGCATCGAGAACGGTGTCGGTGTGACCGTGATAGAATTCAAGGTCGATGTATACAGGCTCTTCACTCCATGCATCTAAGATGGGTATACCGGTTAATCCGGTATGGAACTCGGTGTGTTCTTCGTC
The DNA here is from genome assembly GCA_017935645.1 of Bacteroidaceae bacterium. Lineage (GTDB taxonomy): Bacteria > Bacteroidota > Bacteroidia > Bacteroidales > Barnesiellaceae_A > Barnesiella_A. The sequence goes on from JAGBHF010000027.1 coordinate 44,008, forward strand.
AAAGTCATATCCGAGGTGATAGTATTCATCGCCCGAATTGCCCATTGCTCCAACAATGAGTCGTCCGGGGCCTTGTAATGAGTCGCACATTTGGTCGAATGCCGAAGTGCCATCGTGCGGGCCGAGAACATTACCGATACTGAGGTTGATAACACAAGGCATACCCAAGCGCTCGGCATAATCGAAAATAAAGTTGACACCATCGGCAATACCTTCATCATACATGCTTGAGCCTCCTGCATGTTGTGCTTCGACAAGAATGAGCGATGCCTCTCGTGCTACACCTCCATAGGGCATATCGGGGTAGGCACTGCCTGCTGCTATACCTGTGACGTGTGTGGCATGTGTTTCGATGGCTTCTGTTTGTCCGTTGAGAATTTCTTCCTCGGTATCATAAAGTGAGCCGTAGCTGTAGGGTTCGGGGGGTGTGCCACTCTTGTCATTTTGGTTCCATGCCGCTATGATGCGAGTAGAGCCGTCGGCATTGCGAAACGCCGCATGATCCCATTGAAAACCAAGGTCGACAATACCCACGATAACGCCTTTGCCCAAATAGGGCTCTGGGGTGTAAATCGATGAGAGTAATTGATCGTATCCGATGTAGGGAAGTGCCACGTCGAGCAACAGATGGGATGTTTGTCCGGCATCGATAAAGCTTATCTCGGGGATTTCTCCCAAACGGTCGTACATAGCTACCGGTACAAGTGCTGTTGCCAAGTCGCCTACTTGTGTTCCTACAATAATACCATATTGTTCTAAGACCTTTGTATCACTTACCTGTAGTGTGGTGTGGATGTAATGCTCCTCACCATCGGCTTTCATTCGCTGTACGTTGCTTGTTTGCTTATTAAGTAGTTGCTGTGCCGATGGACTGTATTTGCCTTGTGCCAGTGACATCGTGCTACAGATTACGAATAACAGGAAAAAAATTTTTTTCATCATAATGGAATCGTTTTATAATTTTTCGCGTAAGAATTTACCTGTATAAGATTGTGGACAAGCTGCCACCTCTTCGGGTGTTCCGGTGCATACTACTTCGCCACCGGCATCGCCACCCTCGGGCCCCATGTCGATGATGTGGTCGGCACATTTGATAACATCGAGGTTGTGCTCGATGATAATTACCGTATGTCCTCGTTCGATAAGGGCATTGAGCGACTTCATGAGCGTGCTGATATCGTGGAAGTGCAAGCCGGTGGTGGGTTCGTCGAAAATGAATATTGTAGGCTCTTGTCGCTCATTGCTCAAGTAGTAGGCAAGTTTTACACGTTGATTTTCACCGCCCGACAGGGTCGATGAGGATTGTCCCAACTTGATATATCCAAGACCTACATCTTGTAGCGGTTTGAGGCGTTTGATAATGCGTTTTTCGGTTGTTGCATCTACCTCACCAAAGAATTCGATGGCTTGGTTGACGGTCATGTCGAGAATATCGTTGATGTTCTTGCCACGATACTCTATGTCGAGCACCTCTTGTTTAAATCGTTTGCCCTTACACACCTCACATTCGAGAGTAATATCGGCCATGAATTGCATAGAAACAGTTATAGTGCCTTCGCCCTTACAATTTTCGCATCGACCACCTTCGGCATTAAACGAGAAGTAAGAGGCATTAAAGCCCATCTGTTTGGCTCCTTGTTGGTCGGCAAAGAGATGTCGTATTTCGTCAAAGGCCTTGAGGTATGTTGCAGCATTGGAGCGTGATGAGCGTCCTATCGGATTTTGGTCGATATATTCTACACCCTTGGCCAAGTTCATATCTCCGCTTATGCCTGCGTGTGTGCCGGGTATCTCGCCACCCAAGCCGTAGTGTCGTATGAGTGAGCGATACAGAATATTGCTTACCAATGTAGACTTGCCCGAGCCACTCACGCCTGTTACCACCGTCATGGCTTTGAGCGGAAAGACTACATCGATGTTCTTCAGATTGTTTTCGGCAGCGCCCTCTACCTTTATATAGTTGTTCCAGTGGCGGCGTTGTGCGGGTGTGGGAATGCTCAACTCTCCCGAGAGGTAGCGTAGTGTGTAACTTTGTGTGTTGGTGGTGTCATGGGTATATGCCCCTTGATATACAACTTCTCCGCCCAACCTGCCGGCTTTGGGGCCTATATCTATAATGTAATCGGCTGCACGTATAATGTCTTCGTCATGTTCTACCACCACGACGGTATTGCCCAGTTGTTGCAGTTGACGCAGTACTTTAATGAGCAAGGCTGTGTCGCGCGAGTGTAAACCGATGCTTGGCTCGTCAAGTATGTATAATGAGCCTACAAGGCTGCTACCCAGCGAAGTTGCCAAGTTGATGCGTTGGCTTTCACCGCCCGATAGGGTAGACGATAGGCGGTCGAGTGTGAGATACCCCAGCCCCACATCCATGAGGAATTGTAGGCGATTGCGTATCTCAGTAAGCAGGCGCTTGGCTATGCACATTTCGGTTTCATCCAACTCAATATCGGCAAAGAAACGGTGTAGCTCCTTGACCGACATGGCTACCAGTTGCATGATGGTTTTGTCACATATCTTCACGTACGATGCGGCAGGCTTTAGTCTCGACCCGTTGCATGATGGACAAGTTGTCTTGCCGCGATAGCGCGACAACATGACACGATATTGTATTTTGTACTGATTTTCCTGCAACATCCTGAAGAAGTCGTCTAATCCGTATACCCCTTCTCTACCATGCCACAACAGATGCTTCTCGGCATCGGTAAGTTGATAGTAGGGGCGATGTATAGGAAATCCGGTGCGTTCCGATGCGACTATAAATTCGTGTTTCCACACACTCATTTTCTCGCCACGCCAGCATAGTACGGCATCTTGATATATTGAGAGGGTCTTGTTGGGTATAACCAGATTTTCGTCTATACCCATAACACGACCAAATCCTTCGCATTCGGGGCATGCACCGGCGGGGCTGTTGAAGTTGAACATCAGGTCGCTTGGGGCTTCAAATTGTATGCCGTCGGCCTCAAAACGTTTGCTAAAGTTGTGTTCGACAATCTCACCGTTGATGTGGAATTGTAATGTACACTCGTCGTTTCCTTCAAAAAAAGCCGTCTCGGTCGAGTCGGTAAGGCGACTTATTGCGGCGCCATTGTCGGCTACTGCCATGCGGTCTACCAGCAAGCGGGCATTCTCAACCTTGCACGAGGTCGATTGCGATAGAATGTCTTCTATCATTACAAATTGTCCGTCTTGCTCAATGCGGGTAAAACCCTCTTTGAGCAGTATTGCCAAGTGGTCGCACAAAGCGCGACCTTGCGGAAGGATAAGACGGGTAAGCAGGGCAAAGCGAGTGCCTTCGGGGTATGAAAGCATGCAACTTATCACATCCTTCACGTCGTGTCGACGAACTTCTTGCCCCGACACAGGCGATATGGTGCGACCTATACGTGCGAATAGCATGCGTAGGTAGTCGTAAATTTCGGTAGATGTGCCTACAGTCGAACGAGGATTGCGTGTGTTTACCTTCTGTTCGATGGCAATGGCGGGGGGTATTCCCTTGATATAATCACACTCGGGCTTGTTCATGCGCCCGAGAAACTGGCGTGCGTAGGCCGACAGGCTCTCGACATATCGGCGTTGTCCCTCGGCGTAGAGTGTATCGAATGCCAACGACGACTTGCCCGAACCCGATAGTCCGGTAATGACGGTAAGTGTGTTACGCGGGATGCGTATATCTATATTCTTCAGGTTATTGACCCGTGCGCCTTTGATTATAATCTCTTCTTGTGACATCGCGTAGATACATCTTTTTTAGAACCTACAAACTTACAAAAATATTTCTGAGGAAAAAAGTGTATGAAGCTCAATTAACAAGAGCTGTAAACAAAGTATTTATAGTTGCATGTGCAACTATTGTATGGGTATAAAAAAGAGTCGCTACCACGGGTAACGGCTCAACTTCCTTCAGTGTGTAGTGAATTATTCAGCTACTACTTCTTCAACAACTGCTTGGCAAGAGTCGCAGGGAACAGCGCAAGAATCGCACTCGTGTGTAGCGCAAGAGTCGCAAACAACTTCTTCTACAGCTACAACCTCTACAGTTTCCTCAGTAGCCTCAGCGGGTTTGTTTGTGCAAGCTGCGAAAGATACAGCAGCAGCAACAGCGAAGAACAATACTAATTTTTTCATTTTTTCTTCTTAATTAAGATAAACAATAACTTGTAGTTTCAAAAACGGCACAAAGGTAGATATAAATTTTTGAAATATTGCAAGGATTTAAGGTTTTTTTTGAATTAATTACCTTAAATCCTTGTATTTATATCTTAGTTGGTGTACAAATAGCGTTTGATACTGCGTTTGGGAGTCTTTTCGAACTCATTTGCATGCAATTGTATCTTGGCTATTTGCTCGTATGGTGCTACAATTTTGTTTAGTTCTTTGCGATTTTCTTCCATAATGTTCGGAAGTTCGTCACTGCTGATACCCTCGGCATCCATTGTCTCGAAGTCGGGGAATACAAGGGCGGTGAGTCGACCGTCGCGTTCAACAACGAGGCTTTCCATTACGTAGGGTAGGTTGTTGAGTTTGGCTTCAATCTCTTCGGGGTAGATGTTTTGTCCGTTTGCACCCAAGAGCATGGTTTTGCAACGACCCTTGATGAATATTGTACCGTCGGGGCCTATTGTACCGAGGTCGCCTGTGTGCAACCAACCATCTTTGTCGATAACAGCGTTGGTGGCATCGTCATTCTTGTAGTAGCCTTGCATTACGTGCTCGCCACGTACACATATCTCGCCCACAGTGCTATCGGCACAACTCTTCTCTATCTTGGTCTCAACATAACCAAAGAGTGTACGACCCGACGAACTAGACTGGAACTCGCGGTGCGGAGTGTAACTGATAAGAGGGGCACATTCGGTCATACCATAACCTACGGTGAAGGGGAATTTGATTTTTTTCAAGAATGATTCTACTTCACCATTGAGGGGGGCGCCACCGATAATTACCTCTTCAAACTCTCCACCAAATGCGTCAATGAGTTGTTTGCGTATCTTGGCGTAAATTTGGTCATTGAGCAAGGGGATGTTCAATGCAAAGCGCATTGCACCTTTACTGATAAGGGGTTGTATCTGCTTGCGATAAATTTTTTCGAGAATAAGGGGTACACATATAATAAGATTGGGCTTAACCTCGGCAAGTGCCTTAAGCAAGATCTTGGGTGAGGGTGTGCGTCCTAATAATGTAATGTGTGAGCCGGCTGCCAATGGGGTGAGGAAGTCGAAGGCACATCCGTAGGCGTGTGCCAAGGGGAGGAATGAGAGTGCGCGACTACCTTTGTAGTGAAGGTGTGAGCGGAGTCCGAAGAGGACATTTCCTGCCAAGTTATTGCCTGTGAGCATTACACCCTTGCTAAATCCGGTTGTTCCCGATGTATAGTTGATAAGTGCCAACTCTTCGTTGCCATTCTCGGCATATACAACGTCTTCACGAGTGAAGCCATTGGGATATTTTTGAGCGAAAAGGTTATTTACCGAAGCTAAGATTTCATCGGCTTTCTCATTGTCTTGTTGAGCTAAAATCTTGAAATTATCTATCGAGATAGCTGCGCGAATGTTGGGGAGTCGTTCCAACTCAAGGTGTTCCCATATTTGATTGCTTGAGAAGCACAATTTAGAGTCGGAGTGATTGAGGATGTGGTGCATGTCATGCGGGTTAAACTCTTGCAGGATAGGCACGAGTATTGCACCGTAAGTTATGACACCAATAAATACTGTACACCATTGAGGTGTGTTCTTACCCACTAATGCTACTTTGTCGCCATGCTTTATGCCACATTCCTTCAAGAAAATGTGCAATTTGGCTATTTCGGTAGCAAGGTCTTCATAAGTTAAAGTGTGCTTATTGCTGTAGTCGGTAAGAGCCGGTAGCTCCCAGTTTTCACGAATACCGTCTTGATAAATTTGAATAAAACGTTTTTCTATCATATGTATGTAACGTTAGATTTAGCGTGATTGCGGCGCAAAAGTAAGGCTTTACTTTGTGACAAGTCGATTATTTTACCGTAAAGTTGGCGATTTTGCTCCGTTTTTGGCACAAAATAGCTAACTTTGGGCAAAATTTTAAGTTAAGAATGATTGACACCTCTATATTTCAAGATAAAACAGCCGTATTTTATACGTTAGGTTGTAAGTTGAACTTTGCCGAGACTTCTACTCTCGGTCAACTCCTTGCTGAACAGGGTATAAGGAAGGCTCGTGCCGGAGAACAGGCCGATATTTGTGTTATCAATACTTGTTCGGTTACTGAACTTGCCGACAAGAAATGCCGTCAGGCCATCCGTCGCATTGCTCGCAAGCATCCCCACGCTTTCATGGTGGTTACGGGTTGTTATGCTCAACTTAAGCCCCAAGATATAGCCGATATGCCCGAAGTGGACCTTGTGTTGGGTGCTGAGCAGAAGTTGGAGATACTGAAATACCTGCCTTCGCTCGACAAGCGTGAGCATGGCGAGGTGGTGGTTACTCCTCACAAGGATATTCGTCGTTTTGGGGCCTCTTGTTCGCGTGGCGACCGCACTCGTTATTTCCTGAAGGTGCAGGATGGCTGTGATTATTATTGTACCTATTGTACTATCCCTCTGGCACGTGGTCGCAGTCGCAGTGGTACAGTGGCACAAATGGTCGAGCAGGCTCGCGCGGTGGCTGCTGCCGGAGGCAAAGAGATTGTTATTACAGGTGTCAATATTGGTGACTTTGGTAAGCACACCGATGAAAACTTCTTCGACCTTATACGTGCGCTTGATGAGGTGGAGGGCATAGAGCGTTATCGCATATCTTCAATCGAGCCCGAGTTGCTCACTGATGAGATGATCGATTTCGTGGCGCAGTCGAAGCGTTTCTGTCCTCACTTCCACATTCCCCTGCAGTCGGGTAGCGATGAGGTGTTGAAGTTGATGCGTCGTCACTATGATACTGCACTCTTTGCACACAAGGTCGAGAAAATCAAGACCGCCATGCCCGATGCCTTTATAGGTGTGGATGTAATAGCCGGTATGCGTGGCGAGACTCCCGAGCTCTTTGAGCAGGCTTATCGTTTTATTGCTTCGTTGGATGTGTCGCAATTGCATGTGTTTACCTACTCCGAGCGACCCAATACCCGTGCCTTGGCTATCGAGCCGGTTGTGGATGTGCACGAGCGTCATGAGCGTTGCAACAAACTAATCGAACTGTCGGATGTGAAGTTGCGCGAATTTTATAAGACCTATCAAGGTTGCGAACGTACAGTTCTCTTTGAACAACCTGCCAAGGGTATGCCCATGCACGGATTTACCGATAATTATATACGAGTTGAGATGCCCTATAATCGTGAGGCTATCAACAAGGTGTGTCGTGTGCGACTGGGTGAAATGAATGAGGCCGGAGATGCTCTCTTGGCCTATAATATCGATTAATATGAGTAAGCGCTGTCAGGATATATTATATTTCCCACTATATGCTCTATTCTGTGTGCTCTCGTGGCTACCCCTGTCGGCCCTATATGTGCTGTCGCGCCTATTATATTATATAGTATATTATGTAGTGCGATACCGACGCAAGGTTACTCGTGGCAATATGGCCAAGGCGTTTCCCGACAAGAGCGATGAGGAACTGTCGCAGATGGAGCGTGACTTCTACCGCTATTTTACCGACTACATGGTCGAGACCATCAAGTTGCTCCACATAAGCGATGCCGAGATGCGCCGTCGCATGGAGTTTGTAGATGCCGAGGTTGTCAATCGATACACGCGCGAAGGTCGTTCGGTAATGCTGTTGCTGGGACACTATGGCAATTGGGAGTGGATACCCTCGCTCACCCTTTGGTGTGAAATGAATGACAAGTTGATAGGTGGACAGATATATAATCCACTCCACAATGAGTGGTTCAATGACTTTTTCTTGCGCCTGCGTAGTCGTTTTGGTACGATATGTATTGCCAAGAAAAATACCCTTCGCGAATTGTTGCAACATCGTCGCGACGGCATGACATCGCTTATTGGTTTTATATCGGACCAAAGCCCCGATCGCCATAGCATACGCTATTTTACTACCTTTATGGGACGTGAGACAGCTACCATCATCGGTTATGAGGCTCTTGCCAAAAAACTCGATATGGCAGTTGTGTATATCGATGTAGAAGTAATCAAGCGCGGATATTATCGAGCCACATTCAAGTTGTTGGAAGATAACCCGACGGCTTGTCCCGAATATGACATAGTAGACCGCTATATGCAGGCATTGGAGCAAACCATACGCCGAGCACCGCATGCATGGTTGTGGTCGCATCGTCGATGGAAGTATACACCCTCACACATGAAAAAAGCATGAAACCCATAGCTGTTGTTATACTCAACTGGAACGGAGCCGCGTTGCTTCAAGAATATTTACCCTCGGTGTGCCGTAATACACCCAGCCAACTGGCCGATGTTATAGTGGCCGACAATGGCTCTACCGACCATTCGGTCGACGTGTTGAGCCGTGAATTTCCCTCGGTACGCACCATCTTGTTTGCCGAGAATTATGGTTTTGCCGATGGTTATAATCGAGCTATCGAACAACTTGCCGACTACCGTTATATAGTACTGCTCAATTCCGATGTAGCTGTTGCCGAAGGGTGGCTGCAACCCCTATATGACTATGCCGAGGCGCACAACGATGTAGCCGCGATGCAACCCAAGATAAGGGCTTATCGCGACCGCGAGTCATTTGAGTATGCCGGTGCGGCAGGTGGTTATCTCGATAGCAATGCTTATCCCTATTGCCGAGGTCGCATTTTCGACACGGTCGAGCGCGATAATGGGCAGTATGACGAGGTGTGCGATGTGGCGTGGGCGTCGGGTGCGGCACTCTTTGTACGCACCGACCTGTATCGTAAGGCTGGTGGTCTCGATGCTGCTTTCTTTGCACACATGGAGGAGATAGACCTCTGCTGGCGATTGCGACTGATGGGTTATCGTGTGGTTGCTGTTCCGCAGGGTGTAGTATATCACTATGGAGGAGCATCGCTCGATAGCAGTAGCCCCCGCAAGTTGTATCTTAACTATCGCAACAATCTGCTCATGATGTACAAGAACCTGCCGGCCGACATTCGTGCGTGGCGTATCTTCCGCCGTCAGGTGTACGATGACATATCGGCGGTAAAATATCTGCTATCGGGGCAATGGCATTTTGTCAAGGCGGTGTGGAACGCACACCGAGACTTCGACAAGATGAAGAGGCAATATCATACGCAACCTACCGAAAACCGCTTGAACGACCTGCCACAGGGCCGTGTTAATATTATTCTTGATTATTTCTTGCGCGGTAAGAAACGCTATACCGATGTAATCAAGTAGCCCGCTTCAAGTGGCAATATGCCTACGCTTTCTGATACATAAAACTTCAGACACAAGAACATAAGGAACATATTCTGTGAGAGTGGTATATTTTTGCTCCTCTGCTCGTAGAGATAGGGGAGCTGTCACGCAAGTGACTGAGGGGTTAATTGATATCCCTACGTTCGGTGCTATCCACCAACCCCCTCGGCTTGCAGCCACTCCCCCTATATTTTCCATGCGGAAAACACATGGGGAGAAAAGGTTACC